>NZ_RZPL01000002.1:0-32694 GCF_004022805.1 Mesorhizobium sp. M7A.F.Ca.CA.002.04.1.1
ATCACATGTCGAGCAGCTCTCCACCGCCAATTCCGGTGGCAGGGCGTCCATTAACCTGACCGGCAACGAATTCGGTCAAGCCATCTATGGAAATGGCGGTGCCAACAAGATCAATGGCGGCGGTGGCGCCGACAAGATGACCGGCTATGGCGGCAATGACACCTATTACGTCGACAATGCCCACGACAAGGTGGTGGAGCAGGGAGGAAGCGGCCTCGACAAGGTTCTTGCCTCGGTGAGCTTCGCTCTTTCGGCTGGCTCGCACATCGAGCAACTCGCAACCACCAAGACGTCCGGCAAGGCCGCCATCAATCTGACCGGCAACGAATTCGGACAGACCATTCAAGGCAATGCCGGTAACAACAAGATCGACGGTGGCGGCGGAGCCGATACGTTGACCGGGCACGGGGGCAGAGATGCCTTCGTGTTCAGTACCGCCCTTGGCGCTGGAAACGTCGACAGGATCACTGATTTCAACAAAGCCCAGGACAAGATCCACCTCGACCATTCCATCTTTGCCGGTCTCGATCAGGGGGGCCTCTCGTCGGACGCTTTCTTTGCCGGCAAAGCGGCGCATGACAGTTCCGATCACATTATCTACAACAGTTCGACCGGAGCTCTTTCTTTCGACAGCGACGGCGTCGGAGGCGCAAACCAGATCCATTTCGCGAGCCTCTCTCCGCATCTGTCGATTACCGCATCGTCTTTCCTGGTCACCTGACGCTCCAGCGACGAATGCCTTAAAGGTCGGCGAGGTCTTGGTGCCTCGCCGACAGTCGTTTGGGCCGAGCGTCCGAACTTCGCGCCCATCAGCGAGCCGCGGAGTTCAGGTCCGCCACGCCTTACTCCAGCCACTCATCGTACCCACTTCAGGCAATGCCGTGGGGGCGTCCCGGTGAGACTGCGTCGGCAAGACAGGAGGGACATTAGCGCTCCCCCACCGCGAGGGAATCTCGCCTCACTGGTCCTACCCCTTTCCAAACATCATGGTGTCATTCAAACGGACGAGGACAGGAACCCGGCCTCCCCATAGCGTGCACTCGGGCGGGATGCGCTCATAGGTGATGAAACCGGGCCGTGGCAGCATCGAGAGCGTCAGTTACTCGATTGCCCGCCGTGTGCGCTGGGGAGAGGCAGATGAACCCACATCTGGTCTGCGTGGGAGGCGAGGATCACGCCTTGAGAGTTCCCTTCCTCATCGCGCTGCGAGAGAAAGGCTTTCGCGTTACGGCGGTCTCGAGCGGTTCTCCCGTACCGTTTTTAAGGCATGACATTTCGCATCACAGGTTCTCCTTCGACCGGTTTGCATCTGGCGGCGGGGAATGGCGTGCTCTCGGAACGATGCGCCGATTGATGCGGGAGCTTCGGCCCGACATCATCCAGAGTTTCGACACCAAGCCAAATCTGTTGACGCCCCTTTCCATGCGGGGAACAGTTCCGGTTATTCGCACCATCAACGGGCTGGGCTGGACGTTCTCATCTCTGGCGCCTCGCGCTTTGGCCCTGCGTCCGGTCTATTGCGCGCTGCAATGGCTCGCGTCTTCGTGGACGGCGGCGACCGTTTTCCAAAATCGTGATGACCAACTGTTCTTCGAGCGCTTTCGGCTGACCGGTCGCGGAAGCTCGCGACTGATACGCAGTTCCGGAATCGATGTCGATGCGTTCGCAACGGTGCGCCATCTCGGGTCCTCGGCAACGAAGATGCGTAGGGAACTCGGCCTCCAGTCCGCCGAAGTGGTGATCTTTGTCGGCCGCTTGACCCGTCAGAAGGGTGTGGGAACCCTCCTCGAGGCGGTTCCTCGCGTCGTGGCCGAAAGACCAGCAGCACGATTTGTGCTTGTCGGCCCGCGAGAATCCGAAGGCTCATTCGCAATCGACAAGTCCGAGATCGACCGGCACGCATCTCATGTGCTGGCCTTGGGTCCACGACGCGATGTCGCTGATCTCCTCGGCATGGCCGATGTATTCGCCTTTCCCACCCAGTATCGCGAAGGAGTACCGCGTGTGTTGCTGGAAGCGGGGCTTTCGGGACTGCCAATCGTGGCTTCCAGGATGCCAGGCTGCAGAGACGTCGTCGAAGACGGGTGGAATGGCTACCTGGTTGCACCGCATGACGCCGATGCCCTTGCCTCGCGAACAATAGACTTGCTGTCCGACCGCGCTGGGGCAAAGGCAATGGGCGTCCGTTCCGCTGAACTTGTGCGGGAGCGATTTGCCCTGCCGTTGGTGGTCGATCAGTACTGCGACCTGTACGAAAACACACTCCGCGCGGGGCTTCCGCGACCGCTCCCTGCTGTCGCGCTTGAGGGCAGCCTCGCAGATCACCGGGGCGGAGCACGTCAATGATCCGGGACGCCTTGCTCGCCCTGGGAGTTGCGATGTCCTACGCGACGCAACTGGCCGTTCCGGGATTGCCGCTCGGCTATGGCGAATTGTTCATCGCGATCTGGATCGTTCTGGCGATTGGACGAATATTCGCCGGGGGTCGTCTCCAGGTCACACCCGCTTTTGTCCAACTGGCGAGCTTCTGGCTGATCTTGTCGCTGGCTTTGGGAATCGGCACGATCGTCGGCTACCTGACCACCGTCCTTTACTTGACCGGGCTGGTACATGACCTGATGGCCTACATGCTGCTGGCCGGCTTCACATGCCTGGCGGCCGCGGAGCCCGACGCCGATCGTCACCTTCGCCGCAGTGCCTGGTGGGTGATCGCCATCGCCAATGGAAGCTTCGTAATTCAGCTGGGATTGGCATTTGGGGTAGCCCACCAGCCCGGCGTCGACCCCTGGTTCTGGGACAGATTCCGGGGCTGGTCCGAGAACCCGAACCAACTTGCGCTCTATTGCGCGCTTTTTGGCCCCCTGGCTTTGCACCTTGCCACGACCACCCGCAACCCATGGCGCCGTTTGCTCGCATTCTCCAGCCTGATCCTGACCTTTTATGTCGGCCGGCTGACGAAGAGCGACACCTATCTCTACACCAGTATCCTGAGCTGCCTCGTCTTTCTCGGATTGCGGCTTCGTGCATGGATCGCAACAAGCGGTCGCGCCAGCCTGCCCCGCTTGGCAGCAATTGTGCTGTTGGCGGGTTCCTTGCCTTTAGCGCTGGCGATGACGCCCTACGCGCTCACCGAAGAGGCCAGCGTCGCCCATTTTGCCAAGAGCCTTACCAAGGACCAGGGTGGGGAAGCGACACTCGAAACGTTCGAACTCCGGCTCTATCTGTGGCAGGACGCGGTGGAAACGGGGTTGAAATCCGGGTCGCTGGGATTGGGCCCTGGGCCTCACCTCGAGCGCCCGCCCGTCGCCGACCGTCAATTTCTGCAGCGACCTTTCGAGGCCCATAATACCGTTCTTGACCTTTACCTGCAGGGCGGATTGCTTGCGGTGATGGCATTGGTCTGGATCGTGGGAGCCGCAATGTCGCTTGCCTGGCGAGCGGGATTCGACGCGCTGCTGGTGCTCGGTGCGTCGACGATAATCTTCAGCATGCCTCACCTGATCATCCGCCATCCGATCGTGTGGTTTTCGCTGGCTTTCTGCCTCGTTGCCGGAAATCCGACCGCACTTCGGCGGCAACTTGCCGAGCCCAGGGTGCCCTAAATGTGTGGGATCGCCGGAATTCTATTGGCTTCCGATGCCACAGACATAAAGCCGCTCCAAGCGATCGGGCGGATGACCGCATCGCTGCGTCACCGGGGCCCGGATGGCGAAGGGCTCTGGGCCGATCGCGAGGCTGGAATCGCATTGGGCCACAGGCGATTGGCAATTGTCGACCTGTCAGCCGCCGGGCACCAGCCGATGCATTCTGCCAGCGGCCGATACGTGATCACCTTCAACGGTGAGATATACAATTTTCGCGATTTACGTCGCGAACTTGAGGGTGCGGGCCAAACCTTTCAAGGCGCCAGCGACACCGAAGTGATGCTCAGCGCAATCGAGCATTGGGGGCTTGAAACCGCCCTCAAACGCTTTGCCGGAATGTTCGTGTTCGCATTGTGGGATCTGAAGACAAGAAGCCTTTATCTGGCCCGTGACAGGATGGGCAAAAAGCCCCTCTATGTTGCTTCGACCCGAGACGCATTGGTCTTCGCCTCTGAGCTGAAGGCGATCAACACCTTTCCGGGCTTCTCTCCCGACCTTGATCTTGATGCCGCGGCGGCAATGCTTTCAACGGGATGGGTGCCGGACCATCTCTGTATCTGGCGAGGCGTGTTCAAACTGCCGCCTGGTTCCGTCCTTTCCGTCACCGCGGCGAATTGTGCCGAAGACCGCAGCGCGGACCGTCTTTCGCAACGCGTTCACCGCTGGTGGTCACTGGCTGACGTTGCAGCCGATGGGCGACGGAACCCCGCTACCGGCACCGACGAAGATCTGGTTGACGAACTGGACAACCGGCTTCGGCTGGCCGTGCGGGAACGCATGATGGCCGACGTCCCTCTGGGTGGCTTCCTGTCGGGCGGGATCGACAGCTCAGCCGTGATCGCCCTGATGCAGGCTCAATCCTGCAAGCCGGTTCGCAGTTTCACGATCTCGTTCGCAGAGGGCGGCTTTGATGAAGCTCCATACGCAGCGGCCGTTGCCCGTCATCTGGGCACCGACCACTCCGAACTTCACCTCTCGCCCAGCGCCGCACGTGACGTCATTCCCGAGTTGCCGCAGGTCTGGGATGAACCCTTCGCCGATGAATCGCAGATACCGACCTTGCTCGTTGCCAGGCTCGCCCGTCAGCACGTCACCGTAGCGCTGTCGGGCGACGGCGGTGACGAATGCTTCGCAGGATACGGCCGCCACTTCATGGCGGAGCGGTTGAAACGACACCTGCGCCTGCCCCGACAACTGCGCCGAACCTTGGCGGCAGGGGCAGGTTTTTTCGCACGCGCCGGACGCGACGATGTCATCGGCAAACTGCCACTCTCTGCGAGCGCGAGGCATTTTATCCGGAGCGACCGGATGGAACGTCTCGCCCGGCTGCTCACGGCATCGAATGAAGACGAATTGTTTCAGCGGCTGGCGCGGCCACAGGCTGAAAACCTGGGACGTCAGCGGCCCACCGAACCAATCTACGGCCACGGCGGTCCGCCGCTTGACGACCTGCTCTCCCGTCTTCTGTGCGATGACATGGCGGGGTACTTGCCTGGCGATATCTTGGTGAAGCTGGACCGTGCCACTATGGCCAACAGCCTTGAGGGCCGGTGTCCTCTGCTTGACCACCGCGTTGTCGAATTCTCCTGGCGGCTGCCATCCAACATGAAAGTTCGTGATGGCGCCGGCAAATGGATCCTTCGTCAATTGCTACGCCGCTATCTCCCGCAGCACCTGATCGAGCGTCCGAAACAGGGCTTCGATGTCCCTATCGCAGCATGGCTGCGGGGTCCGCTGCGCAACTGGGCCAGCGATCTTCTCGCCGACATGCGAGCAGAAAGCAGTGACGTATTGGACGCTGCGAAGATCGACGCCTGCTGGCGCGATCACATTGATGGCCAGAACCGCTCGCGCGAATTGTGGTCCGCATTGATGTTCCAGGCCTGGCGGAGCCGAGCCAACCGGCAAGCACAGGAAACCGGCCCAATTCATGAACCCGATCTGGCAGGAGTATAAAATGGTAGGTTCCGCAATCAGCCCGATCCAGCTGCCACGGATCAATCAACCACCAGCACCGGTTCTCGAAGGCAGAGTGCACGTGCGGTCATTGCGCGAATATGTCGAGCCGGCCACCGCGTCGCACCAACTCTTCGTGATTCTGGCAAGGCGAAAATGGTCTATTGTTGCCTTCGCTGTGTTGGGCGGGCTGCTGGCGGGGTTGCTGGGAAGTCTTCGCCCGGTTCTCTACGAAGCAACTACTCAGCTTATCATCGACGCCCCATCGCGCGGTTCACTGCCCGTCGGCGCCCCGTCTTCGCAGGACCTCGTCGATTCAAGCATAGATGACCACATCACGATGCTATCGTCGCAAGACCATCTGCGCCGCGTCATGGCGGCACTGCGCAAGACAGGTGCGGCTGAAACCGGACAGGACAATTCCGCTAGCGGGAATTCCCGGCTTGAGCCGTCTGCCATCCCTCCCCCGAGGACACGCTCGCTTGCCGGTGGTCTACTGGACCGACTGTGGCCAGGAGCGGACAAAACAATCAGCGATTCACAGGCCGAGGATGCCTCTGAATTGAGAGCCTTGCGGCAAGGAATGCGGGTCGGGCAGGAGCTGCGATCGAGAGTAGTCTCCGTCGCTTTCGCCGATGACAGTCCCGCGCGGGCGGCGCTCGTGGCCAACACATTCGCTCAGGTCTATGTCGACAATCTGATAAGGAGAAGGCAGGCATCCGACCAGCAAGAACTCGATGCGATCACCACCAGCCTGCCCAGGCTGCAAAACGATCTGCAGGCAGCGGCCGACCGCCTTGAGAAATATCGGTTGAGCCACGGAGCCATCGACCAAGGCTCGGCGGACAATGCAGCCAGGGAACGGGCCGACCTCAGCCAGCAATTGTCGATGTCAAACGCAGATCTCGCCGCTGTGGAAACTCGGCTGCGACATGTTCAGGAGCTTCGAGCGCAGGGGGCTTCTTTCGTCTCCGTGGCCGAAGCCATTGGCGGGCCTGAACTTGCCGATCTTGCGGCTCGACAGGCTCGCGCGCCTGCGGACCAAGAACTCAGAAACCTGACCGAAAGCAAGGTCGAACAAGGCATCGACAAGATTGCTGCGGACGCAAACATTTTCCGTGCCCAGATCGCCACTCTTGAGAGCCGGAAGGCCATTTTGGATGCGGTCATGGCCGACACCGCCAGCCGGCTTTCCGGGTTGCGGGTTCTCGAGCCGCAGGTCAGTTTGCTGACCCAGCGATACAACGAACTTCTTGGCCGGCAACAGGATTTGACGCGGCGTATCGGAGTTCCCTCGGCTGGAATTTCCATCCTATCGGCGGCATGGCCGCCGACCATCCCGCAGACCTTGCCCGCCATCTTCCTTGTTCCGCCCGGGATGATTGTGTTCGCTATACTGGGCGCGATTTTCGTCACGATGCGCAATCACTTCGATCGGACTTTCCGCGGTGAGACCGAGGCGGAAGCGGTGCTCAAGGTTCCATGTATGGGGCAGATTCCCGAAGCAGGCAGGGTGCATGCCAAACGACTGCGAACCCTTGTCCTGGGCGAGCGCAGCTCCGCCTATAGCCGCGCCGTGACGTCGTTGCTGATTGCTGCGGCGCCCAATGCGCTGAGGGCTCGTTCGTCGTACACGGCGCTTGTCACCTCCAGCGTCCCGGAGGATGGGGGGACCGAGCTCGCATGGAGTCTGGCGCTGGCCGGCACGCGGATGGGCGGTCGTGTTCTCTTGATCGATCTTGAACGCAAGGGCGTTCAACTCACGCTCGAGTTCCTGCATCAGTTCAGCGAGCGCAAGAGCCGCCATTCCTTCGCTGATTATGTCTGCAATCGCAGCAACCTGGAAAACGCCGTGGCCAGTCTGCATGAAATCGGCATCGACGTGATGACCGCTGCTCCGTCGGACGATCTGCTGGCGGTGTTGTCCTGCGAGGATGGGGGCAAAGTGATGGCGGATCTGCACTTGACCTATCGCATCGTCATCATAAACCTGCCGTCGGCGCTCGGGCGGCCGGAAGCCAAATTTCTGGCTGGATGGGCTGATGCGGTGCTTTTTGCCGTCCGATGGAGGAAAACGCCACGTACCCTCGCTCGCGGGGTGCTGGAACTCCTTCAGGGCAACGGTTCTCTTGCGGTACCCGTCGGCAGCGTCCTCACGCAAGTGAACTTGAAAAAACATGCCGGATATCGGCTCGAGGATAGCGCCGACCTCTTGCGCGAGCAGATAGCATGACCAAGCATAGGCTCGTCCTTGGGCCGCGGACGATCCGGGGGCGGTTCATCCAGGGAGCGGCCCGGACGATTCAGGGTGCAGCCTGTCCGCAGAGCGCGTCATTCAGGTGAATGATGGCAACGTTCGGTGTGCATCGTAGGCTGCGGCAATCCCCGATATTTGCCTCCCTCGGAAGCGCGAACCGATGGCACTGAGCGACCTTCTGAGACCCAAGATGGTTCCCGCGGCCGACACAGCCATCATCGCTGTTCGGCCGAGCACGATCGGTTCGATCATTCGTGCAGCTGGTGAGGTGTCGGCGATGGCAATTGTCGGCCAACTCACCCTTCTTGCTGCGATTCCGGTCTTGGCGCGGCTCTATTCGCCTGCGGATTTCGGCATCTTTACGATTTATCTGTCGATTGTGAACATACTCGCCGGGGTCGCAGCATTGCGCTTCGAGGCGTCACTCTATGGGGTTAAGGGGAGCGCCCAGGCCTATGTGACGGTCAAGCTTATCCTTTTGGCTGTGTTCGTGACCACCGTCCTGGCCTTTTCGGCCGGACAGATGCTGTCGAACCTTGCTCCCAACCGCCTCGGCTCGCTTGCCTGGCTCATTCCGATCGGAATGGGAGGCGCAGGTCTGGTCGAAGCCATGAACTGCTGGAGCCTGCGTGCTGGGCTTTTGCGCGACTTTGCCCTTGGGCGGCTGATCCTGCCGGCGAGCATGGCTGCACTGCAATTGGTTTTCGGCATTGCCAACCTTGGCGGCGAAGCGATGATCCATGCCCATATTTTGAGCCAGTTCGTCTTTATCGGGTATATCGGTTATCGGGTGACGAGCTGGGAGGATTTGCGCGGCATCGCCCGGGCACCTTGGCGTGCGGTGTTCGAAAAGGCCCGGCGGGAATACAAATTTCCTCTGTTCGATATCCCCGCAACACTCGCGAGCATAGCGATCAACAATCTTCCGGCAGTTCTTGTCGGTGGGCTGTTCGGCACCGCATTTGCCGGATATTTGGGCGTGGCAACGCGCCTGGTTACCGGTCCAGTGACGCTGATCGCTTCACCGCTCAGCAATGTTTTTGTCGCCGAAGCAAACCAGAACAACAATCGTGGACACCTGCTTGGCGTGGCACGCGGGCTTCTCCTGCTGGCCGCCGGCTTTACCGCGGTGCCGATATTGCTGCTTGGACTCGCCGCGCCCTATGTGGTCGTTCCGCTCCTGGGCGAGCCTTGGATGCCCACCGCGGAAATCATGACCGCACTGGCGCTGATGGGCGCGGCACAAGCGTTGTCTACTCCGCTTAGCGACGTTCCCGCTCTGCTACGTCGGCAAGGAACAAGACTGGTCATCGACCTCGCACGAGCGGTTCTCGTGTTTGGCCCGCTGCTCGCCGGCGCCCAGGCGGGCTGGCAGCCAGTCACCGTCATCTATTTCATGGCCGCCGGCGGCGCGTCGGGTTTCGCTCTGAAAATGGCAGCATCGCTGTATTTGTTGACCCACGACCCCCAACCAGCAGGCGCTGCAACGTGCATCCAACATGAATGTCTCGAGGAAAAAACACCATGAATTCGTCGTCGGTTGACAATCTTCAAGCGGCAGTTGCGGTCACCCAGCATGACCGTGCCGATGTCTCATGGTCACGCCCTTTTATCTCTGTCGGGATACCAACCTTTCGCCGGCCCGATACGATCCGCAGGGCGATCGACAGCGTCCTGGGTCAGGATTACTCCGATTGGGAGTTGGTCGTGAGCGACGACGAGGGACCGGAGGGCGAGACCTGGGCTATCGTGACCGACTATGCACGAAGCGAACCTCGCATCCGCATCATCGAGAACAGCCGAGGTCGCGGTCAGGTGGAGAACACCAACAACGCTATGCTGGCTTGCGCTGGACGGTGGATCAAGTTGCTGCACGACGATGACTGGCTTGCGCCAGGTGCACTCAGGACATTCGCCGAAGTTGCCAAACAGCACCCGTCGGTTGCCTTCATGACGTCAGCCGCAAACATAATCGAGGACAAGCGAGTGAGATTTCGCCAAGTCCCCAAGGAGCAGGAAGCGATCTCCCTTTATTCCAGCCAGCAGTGCCTGATGGACCTCTATCTGGTGCGCGCGACACGCTGCCTGGGGATCATTCCATCCACATTGTTGATCAACAGCGACGTCATTCGTGCCGGCTGCTTGATGCGCACGCACAAAGAGATTCCGGCCGGAGTGGATCAACTGTTCTTCGTCGATCTAGCCAGCCATGGGGACATGGTGGCGATAAGCGATCCGCTTACCTTTTATGATGCAACGAGCCATCCAAGCATTACCACGTCAAAGAGTTTCCGCGAGGTCGACGAAGTGACCCTCGCCGTCAAGCAGCTTAACTGGAATCTCATCAAAGACCGCAACCATCTCCCGCCTCCCGAGACATTGCTGCGGGCGCTGCGGGTTGCTCGTATTCCCATGCGGTTCCACCAGCAGTCCTGGTTGACCACGTTCCTGGATGGGATACAGATCTTCCGGCCTTCGGTCATGAAGGTGGCGGGCTGGCACGTGCTTAATCACGTGTTTGCAATCCGCCCAAGATTGGGCCGGGTGCGCACGCGACGGCGGTAAGGTGAGGCTGGCCGACAAGCACATCAGCGACAGATTGCGCGCACAAGCCTGTTGTGCGCGCGCATGGTAAAGGCGTTTGCCTCACGGCAAAACGCATATGCGCCCAAGAAGAGCTACCAGTTCCGCCTGTCGCCGTGTTTCGGTCTTGGCGAACAGCGACGCCAGCTGCGACCTTATCGTGGTCCGGCTCAAGCGCCGCTTGCGGGCTATTTCCAAAGGGGCATCGCCCTGCGCCAAGCGCAGTGCGAGCTGCGTTTCGGCACTCGTCAGACCAAACATTCTTTGCAGCGTCTGGGGATTTGGCCCGGACCTGTTTTCACGATCCAGCAGCGCCACGATGCTTGTCGCGTCAGGCGTTGCTATGCCCTTCTCGTTCAATATCAGGGGCCTGTCGCCCATGCCTCGGATCACCACCCATGAAAGCGTGCCAGGAGAAAAATTGCCCGGCACGTTTGCGATCAGCCGTCTCAGCGCAGCAAATACCTTGCTGGCCGTATCGGCTGCCTCGCCTTCGCGCTCCAAGGTGTTTTGAGCGGCTGAATTCCACTCCATGACCTTCCTGTCGCTGTTCAGGATCAGGTAGCCACAACCGATGCGATCAAGCATTCTCACAACAGATGCAAGGCTGCTCTGCCGTGGCTCGACAGCAACGCTGTCGAACCGTTGTGGTGCTTGATGCCAAGCGGAAGCATGGTCACCTTGCGTTCTCAAGGCGGAGACAGGCTTTCCCCCGAAACTTCCATATTGGCGACCAAGAATTCCATCATCTTGCCTACCAACCAGTGCCATTTTCTTACCTCCCGCAAAACGGCAACGCCTCCCAGTCAAAAGGAGGTGCCTTAAACATGTCAGTCAGGTCGCTTGGAGAGTAGCGGTCCGATCCGCCCCCGACATCGGACAAAATGCGCGCTACAATCCCGGGGAACAATCCTGCGGTCGGACTAGTCTGTACGCTTTTCGGTCTAATCTCGACGGACTAGTCAGAAGGTTATAGTCTGGCACATGCGTTTGCATTCGCTCAGTTTGCATCCGAACAGCTCAGGCAAGTTGCTGACCCGCCTTGCCTCGATGTCGCTCCTGATAGCGACACTTGCAGTCGAGACAGCGCTGCCGACCTCTGTGGCATACGACATCGGCTTTTTTGAGTTTGTTCCCGCCATTATTGCCATCTCATATTTCGAAGATCGCATGATCGCTCTTGCGGCAACATTTGTGATGGTTGCCGTCGGCTTGTTGACGCGGGATGTCCTGCACCATCCAATCGATGTCGGCCTTTGGGTTCAAGCCATTCTGCTGCTGGTTGCAGGGGGGATGATCGCCCTGACTTTCCACCGGCAGAGGCAGGACTACCGCACCCTTTTGCAGGTTGCGGAGGCTAGACTCGCGGCCTTGGAAGCAACCGAAAACAGGTATCGCTGGGCATTCGAACGTGCCGCCATTGGCTTTGCCAACATGAATGAGAACGGAGAGTTGCAACGGTCCAACAAGCGTCTTGGTGAGATGACAGGGTATGTCGAGGAGGAGCTTTCAAGTCTGCCGCTCAGCGCACTCGTCCACCCCGACGACAACCACACCTTGGCGGAAGCGTTGACTCGCCTGAAAGACACGACTTCGTTTGGCTCGGAGATCCGTCTCCTGAGAAGAGACGGCACGATTTTGTGGACAAGATTGGCCCTGTCTTTGGCCGTGCCAGCCGATGCTCTCCCTCAAAGCATTTTTGTAGTGGTGGACGACATATCGGGAGAGCGAACCGCCCGCGAGGCACTCCGGGCTCAGAAGGAATGGTTGGACCTGGCGCTATCGTCAAGCCGGTTGGGAACATGGCGCATAGATTTCGAGAGCGGGTCCGTGAAGGGCTCAGCCGCGTTCTGGGAAATGATGGGGCTGGCACCCGCGCCGAGCCGTCCATTGCAGGAATTGACTGCGGTCGTTCACCCGGCCGACTTGCCTAATCTGATGGCCCCGGGAGAGCTTGCATCAGGCGCCGACTATGACGCTGAGATCCGCATCAGGCGAACTGGCGGACATATCCGCTGGATTGCTCTTCGGGGACGGGACGAATTGCGCGACGGTCGTGCACAGCGAATAGGAGTCGCCGCGGATCTCACCGATCGGCGCATAACCATTCTGCTGCGGGCTGCGGCGAAGAAGCGAGAGCGGGCTATGCTTGAACAGCGCCATAGGCTCAACAATCTGTTTCCGGTGATCACGGCGCTTGTGAATATGGTTGGTGCCCCCGACAATGATATCGCCAGCTATAAGCAGACACTGATCGAAAAGATCGGCGCACTCCAGGCGACGCATCTGCTTCTTTCACGCGATGGCAGCCTGTCGGCTTCCCTGCGTGACCTCATCGTTCAGGAATTGCAGCCCTATATGGGGACGCATGACATTTCGATCAGTGGACCCGAAATAAAAATGGCTGAGGGTTCGGCTGAGAGCTTCGCAATGATCGTTCACGAGCTTACGACCAATTCCGTGAAGCATGGGGCTCTCGGCACTCCGGCAGGACGGATCGAGGTCGTGTGGCAATTCGTGGCCCAGGAGCCCGGCGCCGACATAGTGTTTGAATGGTCGGAATCGGGAGAGCGCCGGGTCTCCACCTCGGCTCGGCGTGGTTTTGGGTCGTTGATTATCGGAGCCGGCGGTGAGCCTATCGTGGGCCACTCTTCCAAGCTTGAGATGCTGGATCACGGACTGAAATATTCGGTCCGGCTGCCGCCAAAAGCAATCGGCGCTAGTTGATGTCCCTGGCGGCCCATGTCTTCAGCAAAACCGCGGCTTCCGTTCGATTTCGTGCCCCAAGTTCGCGCAGGACGGCAGCCGCATGAATCTTCGTCGTCGCTTCTGCAATTTCAAGAGAGCGGGCAATCTCTTTGTTCGAGTAACCTTCAGCCATCAACCTGAGGACTTCCTTCTGTCTGGACGTAAGCCTGCCCAGATTGTTGACGCTGATGGTCCTGTGGGGCATTTGCGTGGGAGCCTCGGATGGAAGGCGCACCGACGCCTTGGACCTTTGTGAAAGAAGTGCCGGAACGTAAATGCGGCCAGCCAGGATTTCGTTCACCGCCAGGACCACCTCCTCGTCCGTTTGGGACTTTACGATATAGCCATGAAGTCCAATCGAGAGGGCAGTTAGAATCTCGGCGCGTGAATCGGTCCCTGAGACAATTGCAAACCGTGTGTCGGGATGAGCCGGTAAGACGTCGCGAAGGTCGTCCTGACCGGACAGTCCCGGCATGTTCAGGTCGATGATGGCGAGATCAACAGGCGCCTGATCTTCAAGCAAGCTTATGACGGTATCAAAACACGCCGCTTCGAATATTTCCAAGTCTGGAATGCCGGCCATCAAAGCCAGTCGCAGCCCACGACGATACAAGCCGTGATCATCGGCGATGATAATACGATACATGAACCACCCACCTTTTGGCAGCCCGCATGTGTCCCTAGCTGCCGAAACCTCCCTTTGGATGGACTGTACGGTGACCCAACACAGATCAGCCGCCCGCTGATCCCCCGTATGTCGACGCTCGCCGCCGCCCATCGGCACATTTCAACCTTCTAATATAGCTTACAATCGCACACATTTCAGGGCCAGATGTTGAAGTGTTTTTTTCGTACGAACGGTAGCGATGCCCTTCCGAGCAGGTCGTTGCCGGCGCCGGACATGTGAACAGTTCCCAGCTCTGATCGCCCTGCCGCCCCCATGCCCTGCCAACTGGAATATTGAATCAAAAGGCCGGGAAAGTGCCATTCAAATGCACGACGACGCCTTCTTAAGCGCCACTTACCATCGCTGCACTCCGGAGAGGCAAAACCAACACTGGCGTACCTTCCGGCCGGGTGGGTTGGACCCATCACACCGCGACAGTCGTATCAATAGGAGGACGAGATGAAAGCGGTCATTCAGTGCGGTGGAATGGGAACACGCCTTCGGCCTTTCACTTCCATATTGCCCAAGCCTCTCATGCCGATCGGTGCTCGACCGGTTCTTGAATTGCTTTTGAAGTGGCTGCGGCGGAACGGCATTCAGGAAGTCTACGTCACGACCGGCTATCTGGGGCACTTGATCCGCACCGTATGCGGGGACGGATCCCAGTGGAATCTAAGGATACGCTACACCCAGGAACTGGAACCTCTCGGCACCATTGGCCCGCTCTCCCTGATCAGGGAGGAACTGGACGAGCCGTTCATTGTTCTCAATGGGGACGTACTTACCGATCTCAGTCTCAGCCGGTTTGTGGCATCACACCGCACACACACGGATCCAGTCACCATAGCCACCGCATCCCGCGTCATCAAGATGGACTTCGGCGTCATCGACGAGGTC
Source organism: Mesorhizobium sp. M7A.F.Ca.CA.002.04.1.1 (assembly GCF_004022805.1). NCBI lineage: Bacteria > Pseudomonadati > Pseudomonadota > Alphaproteobacteria > Hyphomicrobiales > Phyllobacteriaceae > Mesorhizobium > Mesorhizobium sp. M7A.F.Ca.CA.002.04.1.1. Next base: position 14,753 of record NZ_RZPL01000002.1, read on the forward strand.
GACAATACCGTTCAAGTATTTCGTGAAAAACCGACGCTATCCCATCTGGTAAGCATGGGAATATATTGCATGAATCCAGACGTTTTTCGTTTTATACCTGACGGCATCGCCTTCGGATTCGACGATCTCATGCTGCAGATGATGCAAAACGGCACGAATGTGCACGTCTACAAACATGACGGGCTTTGGCTGGATATCGGACGCGTTGAAGATTTTCAAAACGCACAAACCATTGCCTGGGAAGAGCAGTCCGCATCGATCGAGGTCTCGGCAGCGGCCGCTTGAGGGCTGAACGCTCGACCACGCCAACATGAGGAGGTCGTAATGCTCTTGGTCAGCGCTCCTATTCTTGGCTTTCCGGAAAAGGCGGCCTTGGCCAAAGTTGTCGACAGTGGGTGGCTGACGATGGGGGACCAGGTACGAGCCTTTGAAGAGGCCTTCGCGGCCGTGCATGATGCGGTCGATTGCGTTGCCGTCAGCTCTTGCACCGCCGCCCTGCATCTCATTCTCCATGCACTTGGGATCGGTCCCGGAGACGAAGTTCTGGTTCCCTCGCTGACCTTCGTGGCGACCGCGAATGCAGTGCTCTACGTAGGAGCAACACCGGTATTCGTCGACATAGAGTCGGCCGAAGTGCCACTGATGTCCCTAAGCGACGCGGAAGCCAAGTGCACCGGACGCACCAAGGCCGTCATTCTCGTCCACTTTGCCGGCTACCTCGCCGACCGGGAAGAATGGCAGAGATTTGCCCGTGTGCGAGGACTGCATATCGTCGAGGATGCCGCGCATGCTCCCGGCCTTAAGGAGGTGGGGACTTATGGTGCGGCCGCGGCCTTTAGCTTCTACGGCAACAAGAACATGACCACCGCGGAAGGTGGGGCCGTAATCGCCCGGGATGCACAGCTCCGTGAAGCGATCCGCCAGGCTCGCGGACATGGGATGACCAGCGGCACACATCAGCGGCTGAACAGCCGCACGCCGCAATACGATGTGACGATGCTCGGTTTCAATTATCGCATGGATGAATTGCGCGCCGCTATTGGCTTGGTCCAGCTTCAGAACCTGCAGGAATGGAATGAAATCCGGCGCATATTGGTCGTCCTCTATCGACGTCTGATCGCAGACTATTGCTCGGCTGTGACAGTTCCGTTCTGCAAACCGCGGACCTCGGCCTATCACATCATGCCTGTCCTCCTGCCACATGACGTCGACCGGCAAACGGTGATCGACCATCTGCGAACGAAGGGAATACAGACCACAATCCACTATACGCCCGTGCACCAGATGACGCTCTATCGCCAAATGTTCACTGAAATCCATCTGCCGAAGACCGAGGATTTCGCGCAGCGGGAGTTGACGATTCCACTACACCCGCAAATTACGGCAAGTGCGATCGAGTCGGTGGTTGTTGCGTTGGCCACCGCGATTGAAAGCAGCGGGCGCGCGGGAGCCGCGGCATGAACGCACTCGACGTGACGATGCATCGGCCCGCCGTAGCTGGCACCAGCCATGGAATTGCCAGGCGCGCGATGGATATCATCCTCGCCGCAGCAGCGGGAATGGCACTCGCTCCGCTGATGCTACTGATTGCTGTTGCACTCTTTGTCGAGGGTGGTTGGCCCGTGCTTTTCGCACAGACGCGCCTGGGTGCCGGCGCAAAACCATTTCGCATGTACAAGTTCCGCAAATTCAAGACAACAGCTGATCCTTTCGGCCTTGCGCTGACCATGAACGATGACAGCCGCATGACGCGGATAGGCCGTTTTCTCGCGGCAACGAAACTTGATGAGTTGCCGCAACTGTGGAACGTTTTTACGGGAGACATGGCAATTGTCGGCCCGCGGCCGGAAAGCCTTGCCTTCGCCGATTGTTTCCGCGGCGGCAATGAAGCCGTCCTGCAGTGGAAGCCCGGCCTGCTCGGCCCGACCCAGGTTCTCTTCCGTCACGAAGCCTGTTTTTACCCGCCATCCCTTGATCCGCTCCTGTTTTATCGAGAGGTCCTGTTCCCGGCCAAGGCAACGATCGACCTCGCCTATTATCCGCGGCGCACGATTGCATCGGACCTCGTCTGGATAATGCGAGGCTTCAGGGCGGTTTTCGGCGTGTCCCTGCCTCCCGCGGCAAGTGGATAGAGTTGGAAAGTGAGGAGAGTTTGGCATGAATGGATCGTTGTTCGTTCGCCAGTTTGTCAGCTCACACGATCAAAGGAGTGCGCAGTCGTGAGCTATCACGGCAGGAAGGTCCTGGTCACGGGTGCGGATGGATTTATCGGATCCCACCTCACGGAAGCGCTGGTGCACGAAGGCGCCGATGTCACGGCACTGGCCCTCTACAACTCGTTCGACAGCCATGGCTGGCTGGACGATTTACCCGACCACGTTCGAAGCCAGCTGCAATGCATTCGTGGGGATGTTCGTGACAGCGCGTTCATCAACCGGATCGTGCGCGGCCAGGCGGCGGTGTTTCATCTGGCTGCGCTGATTGCGATTCCCTACTCCTACGCGGCTGCCCAATCCTATGTGGAAACCAATGTGCTGGGCACCGTGAATGTCCTCGAAGCGGCACGCCACTGGGAAACCGAACGCATTGTGCATACGTCCACGAGCGAGGTTTATGGCACCGCTCTGACCATGCCGATCGACGAATCCCACCCACTGCAGGGACAGTCCCCCTACTCTGCATCCAAGATCGGCGCAGACATGATGGCGGCGTCCTATGCCAGGTCCTTCGATGTGCCGGTGGTCATCCTGCGACCGTTCAATACATACGGGCCGCGCCAGAGCGAGCGGGCCATCGTGCCGACCATCATAAGGCAGGCTCTGGACGAGAACTGTCCGGCGATCATGGTCGGCGACACCAGCCCTATCCGCGACCTTACCTTTGTGGAGGACACTGCTGCGGCATTTGTGGCGGCAGGGGCGGCCGAGCTTGAATTTGGCCATGCCTACAATGCAGGCAGCCAGCGCGCCGTCAGTGTCTCGGACGTTTTGGAGTTGGTGCTCGAGTTGAGTGGCACCAGGAAACCAGTTCGTCGAGATGAAAGCCGGATGCGGCCGCAAAACTCCGAGGTTCGCGCGTTGCTCGCCGATTCCTCGAACCTTGAAAGTAAAGTCGGATGGCGGGCACATACGAGCTTGCGTGATGGTCTGGAAAAGACCATCGAGTGGTGGCGCTCGCGCCTCAGCGAAGGCCGCGTCCGACGCGAAATGAGCTACATGACATGACCTTTCCGCGGCTCATACCAGCTTTGCTGTTGATGGCCGCTCTGCTGGCGCTGCACACAGCCGGAAACCGGCCGAGCGGTGCGGCAGGCACGGAGCCGGCAATGGATCTGCCCGCTTATCTGAAACCTGCAACTGATCCGGCGACAGGGATCCGCTTTACTCGGATCACTCAGCCCGGAGCGCTTGGCAGCGGAATTGTCTGCGGCAAAATATATTGCAGTCATCGCTACTCGAGCGCGCAAGCCTGGAATGCGGATCAGAGCCTCCTCGTCCTCATGAACGGCTGCAACGGCATGTGTTTCCTCGACGGGAAAACCTACCTCCCTTTGTTTCATCGCAACAAGTCGGGTGAGTGCGAATGGCGCCCTCGAAACGCGGAGATGATGATCTGTGTCGATGGTCAAAAGATATCGACCTGGGCGCCCCGCACCAATCGTGAGGACATAGTGTATGCCGCAACGAAATATCGGGATCTCGAATTCGGCCCGTCCAAGGGAAATCCTAGTCGTGACGGCAACCGCATTGCCGTACGCGCGACCCGCAATGATGGAGCTGCTGTCGTCTTCGCATACGACATCGACCGGCGTCTGAAATACCCGGACATCGATCTCGCCCAGGTTGCCGGAACGACCAGCTCCTGCACCATTTCTCCGCTCGGAGAGAACATCCTGTGTTTCCAAAATCTGGTCGACGGCACCGAACAGCGAGCCATTTTCGCAGTCGACGGGACCCTGCGCCAAACGTGGAAGGATCATCATCGGCCCGGCCATGGCGATTTGACTCTCGATGCGGATGGCAGCGAAATTTACGTCGGAACCAGCAAATCCGCTCCGGACAAATATCAGGTGATCAAGCGTCGGTTGTCCGATGGAAAGGTCACGTCGCTCACGAAGTACGGTGAGGCCGAGCATACGTCGCTGCGTGCTTTGGACAGGCCCGAATGGGCGTTTATAAGTTACGGGGGCAATCCCGATGAGGTTCGGAGCCACCCGGACTGGGCGCCATACACGCGCGAAGTGATCGCGCTGCGTGTCGACGGTCGTCAGGAGGTGCGACGCATCGTGCAGACGCGAAACGCTCCGTTCGACTATTGGAGCGAGACACATGCCTCACCCTCCCCTGATGGGTCGCAAGTGATCTGGTCGAGCAATTGGGGGGTGCCTGGTGGGCCGGTCTACGAATTCGTCGCCCATCTCGATTGGCCGCAGCAGCCGGGCCTGAATTAAAGGGAGATTGCCATCGATGGCCTTCGTTAGCCGAATTTTCTTTGCAGCCCTTGCCGGTTGCCTGGCCCTGGATATCGCAGCCGCGGCTGAAGCGCCGGTGGCCTATAAGCTGTCGCCCGGCGATACGGTGGAGATAGGAATAGCCTCCATAGCGGAGCGAACGCAACGCGCGATCGTGCAAATGGATGGCTCGATCGCGCTGCCCGAGTTCGGGATGATCCCGGTTGGCGGGCTGACGCCGGCAGAATTGCAGACGCGCATGGAGGCGGTGCTGCCAACCAAGATAGTCCATCAGCGCCTACCTGATGGACGGGAGCAAATGATCGTCATCAAGCCGAGCGACGTCACGGCCGTGATCGCGGAGTACCGTCCGATCTATGTGACTGGCGATGTGCTGACACCAGGGCAGCAGACTTACCGGCCACTCATGACTGTCCGACAGGCAATTGCCGTCGCCGGCGGTTTTAGTCTCCTGCGGTCTCGGGCAAGCCAAAGCGGACCTGATCCCGTTGATCTGCGACGCGACTACGAGTCGATCTGGGGGGACTACATCAGGGACTACTTTCATGGCGCGCGCATCCGCGCCGAACTTCAGAACCAGGCAGAATTTGACATGCAACCGCCGCAAGGCTCGCCCCTGTCGAATGCATTGATATCGGCGGTCGCGCAGGCGGAAGCGGAGGGCCTCAAGATTTCGCTGAACAATTTTCAGCAGGAGCAAAGCTATCTCGACAAGACCGCCAAGGATGCCGAGGCTCAGGTCGAGGTTCTGCTCAAGCGCGAGCAGACGGAAGCGGCCGCGGTGAAACAGGATGAGGACGATCTTGCGCGGGTCACCAAATCGTTCGAATCGGGCAACCTGACCAACAGCAGGCTCGCCGACGTCAGGCGTGCCGTGCTGATGTCGTCGAGCCGGGCGCTCGAGACCTCAGTCGAACTGATGAGAACGCGGCGCCAGCAGGAAGACTCCGTCAGGCAGCAGGAACGCAATGAAAATCAAAGAAGGATCGGCCTTCTGAACGAATTGAGGGACACCGACCTTCGCCTCGCCGAGACCACTGCAAGGCTCCACGCAGCCAGCCAGAAGCTTCAGCCATCAGGGGCGTCCGCGCTTCCACTGCCCGTCGCCGGCGAAACCTTTCAGGCGCGGATCACAATAACCGGCGGGGCCGGCGACGCGTCAAGAGGTCGACCGGTCGACCAGGACACCGAGGTTGCGCCTGGAGACACCATCGAGGTGAGGTTCAGCAGCGAACTGCAGAGCGCGGCGATCCAGTAGTTGCGCGGACGTGAACCGAGCCGGGAACGACGTTGCTGATGGCTCGCCCATGGCATGAAGACCGGGCGCCTGAGAAATCAACATTGGGAAATCAAGAAAGCGGGTTTGCCGTGATTGGTGAAATAGATGTCGCCAGCGCCTACAGCACCGGCCGCACCGACTTCATGGGGCTGAAGTTGGTTGTCGCGCCCGGCGTGCTCGTCCCTCGCCCGGAGACGGAACTGCTCGGCAGCACCGCCCTCAATGTGCTTCGTGAACTTAACAGGCCGGTACCGCGTGTCGTGGACATGTGCTGCGGGGCGGGCAATCTCGCCTGCGCCATTGGATACAAGGTCCCCACCGCGCGCGTCTGGGCGAGCGATCTTACTGACAGCTGCGTCGAAACCACCTGCCGGAACGTTGCCCATCTTGGCCTGGCCGGACGTATTTCGGTGCTACAGGGCGACCTCTTCAATTCCTTCTCGGGTCTGGAGCTCGAAGGTACGATCGATCTGGTCGTCTGCAACCCGCCTTACATCTCGGAGAAGCGGCTCGAAAACGACCGCGCGCATCTGATGGAACTTGAACCCCGTGAGGCGTTCGCTGCCGGGCCTTACGGCCTGAGCATTCATATGCGGGTGATCAAGGAGGCGCAGCATTATCTGCGGCAAGGTGGCATGCTGCTTTTCGAGGTCGGGCTTGGCCAGGACCGGCAGGTCATGAGTTTGGTTGAGCGTTCCAAAGCCTATGAGAGCATTCGCACGGTTGCGAACAAAGCCGGTGAAGCCAGGGTGGTTTGTGCACGGGCCAAAGCGCCAGCGTGAGCCGCGCCATGGGTTTGCGCGCCCGGTTGGGACGACGCCCTCAAGCCGTAGCCCGGCGATCAGTTTTCCTTGCTGACCACGTAACGTGCAATTCCCTGGATGGAATCGAAATTCTCCGGCAGAAGTTCACTGTCCTCGACAGTGATGCCGAATGTCTCCTCGACGAATCCGATAACTTCAAGCACTCCAGTCGAGTCTATGATGCCCTGATCGAGCAACGACGTTTCAACTTCCAGCGCACGCGGGTCGGCTACGTAGAAGTTTGACGCCAGAAAGGCGCGGATTTGATCGCTGTAGGTGTCAATTCTGTTGTTCGTGCTCAGCATTGAATTGGCCTCCGATCCAAATAATTTCCGTAAATTGCTTTATGACAGCGCCATTTTCTTGAGCTTGCCCGTGTCCGTCATCGGCAGACTGGACACAATTTGGATGGACTTCGGAATCATGAAGTTTTCCAATCGCTTCTGACATTCCATCCGCAGCTGCTTTTCGCCCATGATCGTTCCTTGCTCCATGACGACAAACGCTTTCACTGCTTGCCCCAGCAGGTCATCAGGTACTCCGACAACCGCGGCTTCCCGTACTCCCGGGATTTCCATCAGCACGTTTTCGACTTCCCTAGGCGCCACCTTTTCTCCCCGCGATTTTATGATCTCATCGCTGCGGCCGACAAAATAGAGGTAGCCTTCCTCGTCCATTCGGCAGTAGTCGCCGGTGTACAGAACCTGCTCGCCGGGCAAAGGACCTGGCTTGAGCTTCTTCGCGGTAGCCTCCGGCTTACCCCAGTAGCCCTTCATGACCGTTGCCCCGCGGATGACCAACTGGCCGACGACATTGGGACCAACCCTTCGGTCATCCTCATCGACAATCCACATTTCGGTGTTCGGGATGGCGATCCCCACGCTCAACGGTTTTCGGGCAAGATCGTCCGGCGGAAGATAGGTGCAGCGTTTGCATTCGGTCAGGCCGTACATCGAATAGATGCGGGCGGCGGCAAACAGTTCCTGGAGCAGGCGAATGTGCTTAAGCGGCAGGGCTGCCGCCGTATTCGTGACATACCTTATGCTTGCAAAATCATTTGCCTTCAGCGTCCTGAGATCCGACAGCGCGGCAAAGATGGTCGGCACGCCGGGAAAGCCTGTAACTCTCTCCCTTTCGATGATCGCAAGTATCTGTGCGGGGAAGGCAAACGAGCGCTCGAGGACCAACCGCGCCCCGGTACGGAATGCCATTATCATCTGATAGAGGCCGTAGTCGAAGGCCAGGGGCAAGACATTGAGGATCACGTCGTCTTCGCCAAGCTCAAGGTACGAGGCGATAGACGTGCAGGCTGTCATCATGTTCCTGTGTGTCAGCATCACGCCTTTGGGTTCGCCGGTCGAGCCCGACGTGTAGATGATGGCTGCGAGATCGATATCGATGCGGCGGCGGGGCGGCGCTTTGCCGTGGCCGGCAGCCGCCTCATCCCAGCGCACGGCATGCGGCAATCCCCGGAGCTCGGCGTCGTCCACCTGACCGGAGACGATGAGCCGCCGCAGCGACGGACAGTTACGCGCCGGCTCAGCAAAGACCGGCTGCAAATGTTTGTCGGTGATCAATGCTGCCGGAAGGCAATCGTTGAGCAAATACCCCAGCTTGTCGCTCTTGGTGAGCGGATTGACGACGCACACAACGGCGCTCGCCTTGAGAACCGCCCAGAAGCTGACCACGGTCTCGACGGTGTTGTCGGCGAAGATCATAACGCGGTCACCGGGGGCGACCCCGGACGTGACGAGATGACGGGCGACCGCGCTGGAGCGTGTCTCAAGCTCGTCATAGGTGAGCCGGTGCTCGCCGCACACCAGCGCTATCTTGTCGCCGAGCCGTTCGGCCGAATGGCTGAGGTAATCGTCCAGCAGAGGTACGGCGCCATGCATCATACCAGCACCTCTTCCCTGTGCAGGTGATCGACGTCTATCCTGAGGTCGACCGCATGCGCGCTCGATGGGCGGCTAGCGACAAACTGCTGATGGAGGAGCTGCGTCGACAGCACGCCGACCAACGCCATGTTGTCCGAGTTGGACAGATCCCCATCGCCGGTCTTGGCAGCGCATTTGTCCAGCAGGCGCGCGACCGAGTTCGGATCAAAGACATTCGCCGCGCGCAGGGCAGTCTCGGAGAGTGCTTCGCGGACATAGGCGGGTGCGCCATCGCCCGTGAAGCAAAGTGCGTTGGGCGCCCGGTAGGGTTGCTTCTTGCGGGCCACGACTTCCGCGGGCACGATCGATTTCGCCACACGCTTCAGCACGTGTTTCTCATCCAGAATGCGCAGCTTGTAGTCGGGCGGGAGCGAATTCGCCAACGCCACGAGCCTGTCGTCCAGGAACGGGAAGCGCCCCTCGACAGAATGGGCCATCAGCATCCTGTCACCCTGCGAGGAGAGCAGGTAGCCCGACATCAGCGTCCTGATCTCAAGATACTGGTCCTGCGCGAGAGGACCCCATCGTGGAAACTCTTCGGGCAGGTGGCCAAGCAGGTCCGCCACCACGTCGTGACGCGCCGCTTCGGCATGCATGTCGGCCGAGAACAGCCGTTTGATGGCGCTGGTGGTGCGCCAGCGGGTGTCATGCGCGAAGCCGGGCGCGCCAAATGCATGGATACCGTGTCCGAAGAACTGGCGCGCCATCGCCTGCTGCTTGACGGGCGACCGGCTCAGATAGGGGTAGAGCCGTTCCAGCAGTCGCGCGCGTCGGGCGGATGCGGGCTGCCGCCCCCAGAAACGGCGGACCTTGCCTTCACGGAACAGGTCGTAGCCGGCAAACATCTCGTCGGCGCCCTCGCCGGTCAGGACGACCTTGATGCCATGTTCGCGCACCAGCCTCGAGAGAAGGAACAACGGCGCCGGCGCGGTCCTGAGAATCGGACACTCGGCGTGACGGATCACATCTGGGAAAACCTCGGCAATATCACCGCGCGAAACCATCACCTCGTGGTGCTCGCCGCCGCTCGCACTTGCAACCAGCCGCTGGTAACGGGTTTCATCATATTCGGCGTCAGCAAAACGCAACGAGAAGGTCTGGAATGGCGCGCCGGCGAAGCGCCTACCGAGCATGGCGACAAGTGAGCTGTCGAGCCCGCCGGAAAGGTAGCAGCCAACCGGCACATCCGCCTTGACCATTCTAAGCGCCGTCGCGGCCTGCAAGGCGCTACGCACTTCGTCCACCGCATCGTCCAGTGAGCCGGTGAAGGTGCCATGGGCCTGGTCCGCGATCTCGGGATAGCAAGGTTTCCAGAAAGCGTGCTCACGAACGCTGCCATTGTCGTAGATGCGTACATGGCCGGGGGTAAGTTCCTTCACTCCCTGAAATACGCCTTGCGGCGGTACGACCGTCCACAGCGTGAAAGTCTGGTCTATCCCCGCCGGATCGAAGGCCCGCGGTATCGCCGGGTCGGCTGCGAAAATGGCCTTCACTTCGCTGGCGAAGTGAAGGCGGCCAGCATGTTCGCACAAATGCAGCGGGCAGATGCCGAACCGGTCGCGCGACAGGACGAGGCGGCCTGTCAGCGAATCCCAGATGGCGAGTGCCCACTGCCCGTTTAGCCTCTCGAACGCGGCCACGCCCCAGGCGCGGTAGGCGTGCACGATGACCTCGGTATCGCTGCGGGTGCGGAAACGATGCCCCAGCGCCGTGAGTTGTTCACGCAGCTCGATGTAGTTGAAGATCTCGCCGTTGAACACGATCCAGGTGGTATCGCCGGTGTCGGCGAGGGGCTGCTGTCCGGTCGAGAGATCGATGACCGACAGACGGGTATGCGCCAGCCCCGCCCGCCTGTCGCGGTAAACGCCGCTCTCGTCCGGGCCTCGATGGGAGAGCGCGGCTGCCATTCGTAGAAGCGCGGCTCGTGAAGGAGGCTCCGCAGCCGCGTTCAGCGCCACAATTCCGGCGATACCGCACATGGGTCAATCCCTGTCCATCGCAGCGGACAGCTGCGGCCGTGCGTGAAGGTAGCGGGCGGCGCGGCGTTTGCTGACGATATCCTTATAGACCTTCTCGACCTGCTCGGCCGTCAGGCCGGCGGCGGCGGCAACCACGCCGGCCGAAATTCCGTGATTCATGCCGTAGAGGCACAAATCCATCAGCTGATAGGGCAAGGCGAAGTAGAACTCCTCCTGGGTTTGCGCCATGGAAAACGTGTCCGTGGTCGGCGGCCTCATTCGGACCTCCTCGTCAATCCCGAGATATTCCGCCAGCTGATAAACCTGGGTCTTGTAGAGATGGACGATCGGCATCACGTCGGCGACGCCGTCGCCCTGCTTGACGAAGAAGCCTTGGTCATATTCGAGCCGGTTTGGCGTGCCTGCCACTGCATAGTTGAGGCGGTCCGCATGATAGTATTCAGTCATCTTGCGAACCCGCTGCTTGTAGTTGGTTGCAGCGACGATCTGCAGGTAAGCCGCCGGCGAAAGACGCACGGTGTCGATCTTTCCGTCCGGATCCTCGACGGTGAGGCGCGTGATATTAAGGCCGCTGCTCTCCAGCACCGATGCCATGACCAGCTTGCATTTCCAGCCTTCGCCATATCCAGGGACGGCAGTTCGGATGGCCTCCATCTGTCGGGCGTAGGCACCGATGCCCTCGAGCGCCGGCTGGATATCTTCAAGGATTGTGTCGATGCCAAGCTGCCCGGCGACGCTGCGGCCAAGCCTCAGCGAGTCGCCGGATGAATCGCGCTCCGGCATGAACAGGCCCAGTACCTTGTCCCTGCCGAACGCGCGTGCGCAGACCGTTGCGACGACCGAACTGTCGATGCCTCCGGAGAGCCCGACAACCACTCCGCGGCGCCGTTGTGTGCCGAGAACCTGTTCGCGCAAGGTCTCGACGATGCGATCGATCTCCAGCCGGGCATCGAGCGCCAGCACACCGCTGCTGAATTCCCCGATCAGGTCGATGACACTGCCTCCCGTTTCTGTGACTCGATTGAAGAGTAGGTCTCAGTCACAGCGTTTTCGATGAGCGGGCGATTGATGGTCAGATGAGGCTCCACGACCATGTCGATGTGAGTGCCGGCGATCGGAATGACGTCCAGATGGACGAATGCCCGATCCCACCCAAGTGCAAGCGGCATTCCGGGCCGCGCGCAACGGAACAAGGTGCCGGTGATCGGCAGTATCGGCCTGGGTTCTGTGAGCCACTGGAAGAAGGCGCGCGCGCGCAGAACTTCCTGCAGTTCCAGTTTGGTTCTGAAGCTCGTCGGGTTGAACTGACCCTCGGCATAGCGATCGAGGAAGCTGGCAAGCCGGGATTCGCAGTGCATTTTGACCGCGACCTTGGCAAGCGCGCGGCATGCCACTCGACTAGCCGATATACGATTGGTTCGGATCCGGTGAAATGTCCGGGTAATCGTCTCCCAACGCTTGCTGCGTTCGCCAACCAGGCTGGTATCCAGAATGCCCGTGAACGCTACCGCTCGCCCTTGATCAAGCAGACGCGCGGCAACCTCAAAAGCAACCGCTCCTCCGAGCGAGTGACCAAGCAGGCGAACACAGCCGGTCGGCTGTACGCGGTTGATATGATCGATTGCAGCTTCGACCATTGCGGCGACGGTGTTCTGACCTTGCAGGATCATGCCCAGGGCCGGATATCTGATGGGAGACACCCTGGCGACCTTGCTTATTGCCGATGCGAACGAAGCAAGGCTCGGACCATAGCCGACCGACCCGGGGAAAAGGAAAAGCAGCGGAGGCTCGTGTTTCCAAGCGGGCGCGTGCTCGCCGCCTCCTTGAGCAGAAATGACCGCTGCAACCATCTCATCGAAGCTCATTCCAACCGTGAAGGCTTCCAATCCGAGCTCCTGCCCGATCGCGCTTTCGATTTCCATGACGCAGTGCAGCAGCTTCAGCGAATCTCCCCCCGCTTCATCCCAACAGCCCAGGGCGACCCGCGTCTTGAGGACCTTGGTCCAGGCACGCCGTACGATCTGATGAGCAGGAACTTCATGTCCCGCATGGGGTATTTGCGGTGGGGGCGTGGTTTCCCGAACCGAAAGGTCAATTGCAGCCAGCGTTGTCATATCGATCTTTCCGCTGGGCAGTCGCGGTATCTCGGCGCTTGCATGGAGTCGCAACGGGCAAAGCGCCGGCGGCAATTTTGTCCTGGCAAGTTGGCGCAGCTCGTCGCAAAAACTGGCTCCCGCTCCGCTGTGCGGTACGGCGAATGCAACCAGTTCATTCGCCGGGGTGACGATAACCACGGCATCCTTCACCGACGGCGCGCCACGCAGCACCCGTTCGAGTTCGGCCGGCTCAACGCGCCGCCCATTGACCTTTATCTGGCGCCCTTTGCGGCCTATGATCCGCAGCAGGCCGTCACTCCCGATTTGCACAAGATCGCCCGTCGCAAAGATGCGAAGCGTCTGGTCGTCGGGGTCTACTTCAAACGGAACAACGGCCCCGTTTTCCCAATGTCCAAGCGCGACATACGGGCTTCTGATCAACAGTTCTCCGATCTTGCCGGGCTGAACCGGGTAACCCTCTTCATCGACCACTGCGAAGCTGATTCCCGGAAGCAGCCAGCCGACGGGAGCCGAAGAATCGAATTCCGGCCAATCGTGCGGCAAGAACCACTGCGATCCCGTCGTTTCCGTCGATGAATAGCCGATCTGCACCAGGCAATTTGGCGGGACAGCCTTGCGCACGAGGCGGATGTCGGCCGAAGATACCTTCTCGCCTCCAATTCGGGCAACTCTGAGCGAACCAAAGGCGTCCGCGGGTTCATCCGCCAAGAGAGCGCGAAGCAATGCCGGCACCAGATAGGTGATCGTCACGCCTTCGGATTGCATGCGGCCGCGAACCGCGCGCAGGCCGACGGCTTCAACCTCCACAAGCTGCAACGTGGCACCCGTGAGCAGAGCGGCAAGAATTTCCCGACAGCCGGCGATGGTTGCCGGGCCGGTCAGAGGCAGGAATACATCCTGTGCATTGATGTGGCACGCATCGACATATTGCTGCACTCGGCACAGCAAGTTCCGCTGGCTGTTGACAATCCCCTTGGGGCGGCCCGTGCTGCCGGAGGTATAAAGCACGATTGCCGGTGCATCGACAGAAACCACACGGTGTGCGGCTGGATGGGGCGTTGCCTGCAATGATTGCGCCATATCGATCCAGGCAACGTGCTGGGGCAGATCAAGGCCGTGGAGGCCTTTGTCGCCAATTATGGCGGAGAGCCTCGCGTCGGCGACGATTTCGTTGATGCGCGAGTCCGGATCTCGCACGTTAAGCGGCACTGACGGCCGACCGGATGCCATGCTGGCCAGCATCGCAACGGTGTACCAGACCGAGTTGGCCTGAAGTATTCCAACCGCATTTCCGTCGGGAACGACGGCTTCAATCCAGCCGGCCAATGCCTCGACCGCCCGAAAAAGCTCGGAATAGGTCAGTCGATTGGTGCCGTCGCTGGCGGCTAATTTTTCGGAATAACGCCCGGCGATCTCCCTCAGGTGATCAAAGACAGGAACGTCGGCGAAGCCAGTTCCCATCCGTTGATGCAGACGTAGAACAGGCCCGCCATGGTCAAGAGCATGATCGGGAGCTTTTAGCCATCGGCAAGGGACCACCGCTTGGTAGTCAGCCTGCACCGTTTGAATCGCCCTCGAAGATTCTAAATGCGCCAGAGACATAAGGGCCCCACGCTAGGATTGTTGCCGCTTATCGCTCCGCGGCATGATCTTTTCATCAATCATTCGGATGATGCGTGAGACGGTCTTAATCGCTTGAATTATTCGAAGATGAAGAGGCCAGCCTGCGCCCGCCCGGGCTGCGGGACTACCTTACCTTACAGAGGTGTCGGGCTGCGCGCTGCTATCCGCTTTGCCAGTACTTGAAACGAAGCAGTATGCGAACACTTCCCCTCCAAGCTCATCCGTTACACGAACCCAATTGTTTTCCCAAGTCCGCAGGGTAACCTGGCGTCCCGTTGACATAGTCGCCGCCGTGAACGGGCTGGACGCATTGACGTTACTCGCCGCGACCACGTCATCCCCCTCCATTTGTTCCACCAGGTATGTTTGCATCACTGCTCCTGACTGTGGGGCAAGGCCGGTTCAATCGCGTGTAGCTGGACAACTCCAACCGCAGGGAACGGATTTCGTTCCATGCTACAGGCAACCCTACCGCCGGAAGTCAGCCTTCAGATCGCCTGCCCTCCTGGCAGGACCGTGGCCTAGCCGCTGAACGACTGGTCAGGACTGAGCTATGCTTTGGGGGAGATGGACCTCGCCCTGCGAATCCGCATACTTCTGGAAAAGTGCAATCTTGTCGGGATACGTAATCCGGATTTCGCTGTGACAGCCCTCGCAGCGATATTTGGACGCAACCTGGAACCAGCGCCCGGGTTTCAGCAAAGCCAATCCGCAGCGAGGACATTTGAACGTCATTTCAAGAGGGCATAGATTCTGACACAGCGGCATTTCGCAAAGTCCATAAGGGATACCTAATGTTAGGCAACGACAGCCGGCCGAAATCGTTCCTGGACGCCGTTCTTTTCGTCAGGCCGATGACCAGCCCCGGACGCCGGGAGATTATTGGATTATCCGCGATGCCAGATTTACTGACGCGGGCCTGAACTCAAGCGCACCCCGATTTCCGGTGGCGTAGCGCCGTTGCAGGCGTTGACTGATGTCAGCAGCTTGCAATCCGAATGAGCAAGCCCGGAGCGAGGTGGCCTCGGGGGGACGACGGGGCCGCACGGTCGACGACACGGCCTATCCGGATGCTGAAACAACGCCGCGCGCCGACCCTGTCGAACAGCACCAGTGGAACAGGCAGGACGAAAAGCGGCGCAACAGGCGGCAATACTTAAGTGTCTCGCCTATATCGTAGCTCGGAAGCCGCGATCCCGACCGAGTTGATGGATATGGAAGCGCTGTTGAAGGGAACCGACGCATCCCTTGGCGAATGCGTCGGTTCCAGAAGTTTATGCGTGGCGGATTTCCGTTCCCAGCACCTTCAGACATTCGCGGATGAACGCAGCAAGCGCCGTCCAACCTTTGGCCGAAACCATTGTCCCGTCCACATAGGCCTCGGTCGGCGACAGGTCGATATAGGTGCCACCCGCCAGTGTCACCTCCGGCTCGCAGGCGCCGAGTGCCGCGACCTTCTTGCCGCGCACCACGCCGTCGACAGCGATCAGGATCTGCACGCCGTGGCAGATGGTGAAGATTGGCTTCTTGGCCTCGTGGAAATGGCGCACGATCGCCTGCACGCGCTTGTCGGTGCGGATGTATTCCGGGCCGCGGCCGCCCGCGCAGTAGACGGCATGATACTGATCGAGCTGCCTCTCGGCTTCCGAGAAAGTCTTGTTGATCAGCGCATAATGGCCGAGCTTTTCGGTGTAGGTCTGGTCGCCCTCGAAGTCGTGCAGCGAGGTCTTGATCAGATCTCCGGCGTTCTTGTCCGGGCATACCACGTGGATGGTGTGACCGACGGCTTCCATCGCTTGCTGATAGACAAAGATTTCGTATTCTTCGGTGAACTCACCGGTCAGCATCAGTATCTTTTTGCCTGGCATGGTTCTTCCTCTCAGTGTTTTGAGCTAGGCAAGGCGCAGACTGCGCCTGCCTTTCTGTGAAATCGGATAGGGTCAGAATGGCGAATCCGGAAAGTAATATTCCTTGGCGTTGGCCTGGGTGATCAACGGCGCGTCGAGCTTGACGGTGCCACGGACGGGTGCCTGGCCGATCAGGTTGGCGACTGTCATGTAGATCGCGGTCTTGATCATCGACGGCGGGTATGGCGTCTCGACCGGCGTCATGGCGTCGCCGTCGATCACTTTCTTGACGATGTCCTTCATGCCGTTGCCACCGAGCGCAAGCTTGATGTCGGTCCGCCCCGACTGCTTGACCGCCTCGAGCACGCCAAGCAGCATGTCGTCGTCATTGGCCCACACCGCATCGATATGCGGGTACTTGGCCAGATAGTCCTGCATCAGCTTGAAGGCTTCGTCGCTGTTCCAATGCGCGTACTGGATGTCGAGGACTTTCAGATCAGTGCCTTTGATCGTGTCCTGGAAGCCCTTGATGCGCTCGTCGTCGATGACGGTCGGAATGCCGCGCAACACAACGACGTCGCCCTTGCCGCCAAGCTTGTCGATCATGAACTTGGCGGTGTTGGTGCCAACCGCGATATTGTCGCCGGCGAGGTAGAGATCCTGGACGGAGGCGTCAGTCAGACCCCGATCGACGACGGTGATGAACGTGCCCATGTCCTTGATAGCGTTGACCGGCTGGGTCAGCTCTTCCGAGCTGTAAGGCAGGATCACCAGAGCATCCAGCTTGCGGCTGGCCGACAGGTCCTCAAGCGCGCTGACCTGCTCCGCCGCGGACGGCGACGTCTTCACGACCACTTCGACGTTCGGGAACGCGGCGTTGATTTCCTTGGCCGCCGCTTGTGCGTGGTAGACGATGCCCGCTGTCCAACCGTGGTCAGCGGCCGGTATCGACACCGCGATGACCTTCTTGTCTTGCGCCATGGCCTGGCCGGCCAGCAGCAGCGCGCCAAGTGTCGCTGCCGCAATCCATTTTCTACTGAACATTGTCTTCTCCCTTGGACCTACAAGAACGTTAATCCGCGTGGTCCGGACGCGGCGCTATTTCGAATTCGAAAACCGCTGGATGAGCATGGCGATGATGATGATGACGCCTTGAACAGCGGCAACGAGGTATTCGGAGACGAAGTCCGAGAGCACCATGAGATTGGCGATGAGTTCCAGGATGACGGCGCCGGCGACTGTCCCCCACACATGGCCCTTGCCGCCGCGCAATGCGGTGCCGCCAATCACCACGGCGGTGATGACCTGCAGTTCCCAAAGCTGTCCGGTTGTCGGCGTTGCGGCGCCCAGGCGCGGCACGTAGCAGATCGCGGCAATCGCCACACAGACACCCTGGACGATATAGGCCACGGTCCGTGTCCTGATCACCGAGATGCCGGAATAACGGGCGACATCCTCATTGGCGCCGACCGCCGCACATTTGCGCCCATATTTCATCTTGTAAAGGATGAAGGATGCGACCGCGGCGACTGCGACGGATATGAGGATTGGAACCGGGATCCCGCCGACCGTGCCGAAATAGACAGGCCGGTAGGCCTCGCGCAACGACCTGTCGATCGGTATCGTGCCGCCATCGGTCAGATAGGTTATCAGCGCCCGGAAAATCCCCATCGTGCCCAGCGTGGCGATAAACGGTTCGATCCTGCCGACCGTGACGATGAGCCCGTTGGCAAGCCCGCACAGGAGGCCGACCAGGATCGCAACCGCCATACCGGCGGGAATAGCCCAGATGCCGGCATGCGGCGCCACCGCGTTCATGAACATGATGGTGATGCCGGTGATGAAGGCGGCCATCGAGCCGACGGAAAGATCGAGCCCCCCCGACG
>NZ_RZPL01000300.1:0-6361 GCF_004022805.1 Mesorhizobium sp. M7A.F.Ca.CA.002.04.1.1
ATGTCATGGGGCTGGCTTTCGCCTTCGGCTGGACGCCGTGCATCGGCCCGGTTCTGGGACCGATCCTGACGCTGGCCGGCGGCCGTGAAACGGTGGGCGAGGGCGCGCTGCTGCTCGCCGCCTATTCGCTGGGGCTGGGCATCCCGTTCCTGATCGCAGCGCTGTTTTCCGGCGCCTTCATGCGCTTCCTCGGCAAATTCCGCGTTCATCTCGGCCGGGTTGAAAAAGCAATAGGCGCGCTGCTGGTTGTCGCTGGCGTGTTTTTCCTCACCGGCGGCGTTCAGACGGTGTCTTACTGGCTGCTGGAGAATTTTCCGCTGCTGGGGCGGTTGGGGTAGGCGTTCGAGCTCAAGCGGGCTTACGGATATTGTTTCACTTGCGTAGTAAGTTCCGGATCGGAATTTCCCCGCTCCATTTGGTCTTACACTGCAATATTGACGTGAGCCTGCAAAAGCTCGCACAATCAATTCAAAGCTTGATATTGTGCAGCATGAGAAGTGGAAAAATTCCTTTTAGATTCGATATTGCCGACTTGCTGGCGCGAGCGCGGAGGCAAGTGGATGGTCGCTTGGGTGACGTGACGATTAACCTCCCATTTATCAGTATCGCTGTCAGCCCGAATGATCGAGAGCGTAAGGTTGCCCGCGAGCTCGTAATTCGGCTCCGGGATCGCAGGATTCTGTCCGCTTGGGAGTGCTGCGATGGCTGCATTGACAATGCGCTCAAGTCGCTTGGGGAAATCAGGCAAACGCTCGTGGACAAACGGGTAGAGCTTGCCGACTTGCAGGATGGGCCGCTGTACTTACTGCTTGACGCGATGGCTCTGGGTATTCGCCAATTTATGACGTTCGAGGAACTGCTCCGGCGCGACGAGAACGCCCCGCTGCATCCACGCTTTGGAGAATTCTATCGACCGCCTGACACCCGGCAGGCTTATTTTGATGCACTGGAGGTGCTCCGCGGGCACCTGAACCGGTGCCTTGGGCAGATCGCTACGATTGCCAAGATGCCAATGGCCGACGAAGGCGTGATTGCCGACTATCAAGGGCCGTGGCAGCTAGAGGCCTATCAGGAGCCGCCAGCTCTGCCCTCTCCTGACAGCTAGCGCTGTCGTTGCAAACGCGAAATCGACTTAGGCAATTGGGGAGGCAGCCTATGTGGAATTGGTTGAGGAAGAAATCGAGCCAGCCTGACCATGAACTCAAGGCCCTGGCTGAGCAATTTGTCCGGCCACAATCGCTCGCTGTAGCGTTGGCCGCATCTGTGCGCGACTACGTCAATGCAGTGAAAGCGGGGAAGTTGTCCTATCCTGCCCATCGCAGAGAGGGCGCAAGCGTTGTCGAGATATGGGCCGACTTGCGGATAGAGGCGATCCACAAACTGTTCAACTTTGGGCAATCGGATGCTTTCCTGTTTTCGGACCATCGCCGGCAGGAAGAATTATTGGCTTGCTTCCTGGACGAGCGAGTTCACCTTGAAATGCCGCAACCTCGCGGAGCGGGGGTTCCCGATACCATACAGGCAATGTGGCAGGTCTACGTCTACCTAAGTGCTGCAGGGTCAGAGGTGGCCGACCGCGAGACGGATCGGGAAGGCCTCAAATTGAAAGGGCGATCCATTCTTGATCGAATGGAATCAGATTGCGCCGACGCAAGGCCGAGATGGGGGGCATTTCGGACGGGCGTGGCGAGCAGCACGGTCCCCCCAACCATGATAGAGCTGCTACATGCGGACGTGACTGCCAAGGCTAAGTCGATCGCACTGTCCAAGGTGTTCGGGCCCTATTATGAGGGCGGGATTAAGCACATGGAGAGTCTGCTTGCCAAACAAGGAAGCGACGTGGCCGCTTTCCAAGCCTCGGTCGAACGACTGCTCGCAGCCAAGGATCCGGACTATCTTACGTCTCGCTAGTGGCAATATCGACCAGCTGCTCGACCCACCTCACCGGAATTTAACCGCATTGGTGCAGCATGGCGCCAGATGCTACCTATCTTCGATTCCTGATCCCTTTTCATATGGTTGTCCTTTCCATGAGCCAGAGATCCTGCCTGTCCGTCATCCTCGCCGCCGGCGAAGGCACGCGCATGAAGAGCGTGCTGCCGAAGGTGCTGCACCAGATTGCCGGGCTGCCGATGGTCGCCCATGTGGTGAAGGCAGCGGAAGAGGCGGGTGCCGGCAGCCAGGCGCTGGTGATCGGCCATGGCGCCGACGAGATGCGCAAGGCGGCGGCAAAGTTCGCGCCCAAGGCCGAGACTTTCGTGCAGGAAAAGCGCCTTGGCACCGCGCACGCCGTGCTTGCCGCGCGCGATGCGATATCAAAGGGTTATGACGATATTCTCGTGATGTTTGGGACACGCCGCTGATCGACGCAGATGCGCTGACCGTGGCGCGGCTGAAACTGGCTGAAGGCGCTGCCGTCGTCGTGATCGGATTCCGTCCGCCCAGTCCGACTGGTTATGGCCGGTTGATCGAAAAGGACGGCAAGCTGATTGCCATCCGCGAGGAGAAGGACTGCTCCGAGGAGGAGAGGAAAATAACCTTCTGCAATGCCGGCATGATGGCGGTGGCCGGCGCCCATGCGCTGGCGCTGCTCGATCAGGTCGGCAACAAGAATGCCAAGGGCGAGTATTATCTCACCGACATTGTCGAGATCGCCAGTGCGCGAGGCCTCGATGTCGTGGCCACCGAAGCCAGTTTCGAAAGCGCGCTCGGCATCAACAACCGCGCCGAACTGGCGCAAGCCGAAGCCATCTGGCAGGCGCGCCGGCGGCATGAGGCGATGCTGTCGGGCGTGACGCTGATCGCGCCGGAGACGGTGTATTTCTCGCACGACACCGAGATCGGCACTGACACGATCGTCGAGCCCCATGTCTGGTTCGGTCCGGGCGTGAAGATTGCCACGGGCGCCAAGGTCCATGCCTTTAGCCATATCGAGGGCGCCACCATTGCGTCCAATTGCGATGTCGGGCCGTACGCGCGGCTGCGGCCGGGCGCCGATCTCAGGAACAAGGCCAAGGTCGGCAATTTCTGCGAGGTCAAGCAGGCGGTTATCGAAGAGGGCGCCAAGGTCAACCATTTGACCTATATCGGCGACGCCCGTGTCGGTGCTGGGGCCAATATCGGCGCCGGCACCATTACCTGCAATTATGACGGCTATTCGAAATTCTTCACCGACATCGGCGAGGGCGCTTTTGTCGGCTCCAATTCGTCGCTGGTGGCGCCTGTCACCATCGGCAAGGGCGGCTACATCGCCTCAGGCAGCGTGATCACCGAAAGCGTGCCCGACGACGCGCTGGCCTTCGGCCGCGCCCGCCAGAAGACCATTCCAGGCAAGGGCAAGGAGTTGCGCGAGCGCTTTGCTTCGGCGGCGGCGGCGAAGAAAAAGTAAGACCAGCCCGCAAACCGAACGATTGCAGTAACCGGATTGCAAGAGCGGCCTGTCATGGTGCATCGACAGAATGAGCGTTCCGTTATACGGGACGAAATGCAATGTGACTTTCCACGGCAGGCTGGCCATCCCTAAATAGCGCTGGTTTTCCGGGGAATCGGGGGCTTTCTGCATGTGCGGTATCGTTGGAATCGTCGGCCACTCGCAGGTTGCGCCGCTCATCGTCGATGCGCTGAAGCGGTTGGAGTACCGTGGCTATGATTCGGCCGGCGTCGCGACCATCGAGCGTGGCGAACTCGCCCGCCGCCGCGCCGAAGGCAAGTTGATCAACCTGGAGCGCCGGCTCAAGGACGAGCCGCTCGATGGCACGATCGGCATCGGCCACACGCGCTGGGCGACGCATGGCGTGCCCAACGAGAGCAATGCGCATCCGCATTTTTCCGACGGCGTCGCCATCGTCCACAACGGCATCATCGAGAATTTCGCCGAACTGCGCGACGAACTGGTCCGCGACGGCTATTCTTTTTCGTCGCAGACCGACACCGAGGTCGTGGCGCATCTGGTGGCCCGCGAACTCGCCAAGGGGCTGAAGCCGGTCGAAGCCGCGCACCAGGCGCTGAAGCGGCTGGAAGGCGCCTTTGCGCTGGCGATCATGTTCAAAGGCGACGAGGATTTGATCGTCGGCGCCCGCAACGGTCCGCCTTTGGCCGTCGGCCATGGCGATGGCGAGATGTTCCTGGGCTCCGACGCCATCGCGCTCGCCCCGTTCACCAATTCGATCACCTATCTGGAAGATGGCGACTGGGCGGTGGTGCGCCGTGGCGGTGTCACCATCTTCGACATTGACGGCACAAAGGTCGACCGCAAACGCCAGCAGTCGCTGTCGACCAGCTTCATGGTCGACAAGGGCAACCGACGCCATTTCATGGAAAAGGAAATCCATGAGCAGCCCGAGGTGATCTCGCACACCTTGGCGCATTACGTGGATTTCGTCTCCGGAGTGTCGAAGCCGCTCGACCTGCCGTTCGACTTCGCCAAAATTGGTCGGCTGGCGATCTCGGCCTGCGGCACGGCGTATCTGGCCGGCCTGATCGGCAAGTACTGGTTCGAGCGCTACGCGCGCCTGCCCGTCGACATCGATGTCGCCTCCGAATTCCGTTACCGCGAAATGCCGCTGTCGAAGAACGATGCGGCGTTTTTCATCTCGCAATCGGGCGAGACCGCCGACACGCTGGCCTCGCTGCGTTATTGCCGCAAAGCCGGCATGAAGATCGGCGCGATCGTCAATGTGCGCGAATCGACCATGGCGCGCGAATCCGACGTCGTGCTGCCGACGCTTGCCGGACCCGAGATCGGCGTCGCCTCGACCAAGGCCTTCACCTGCCAGCTTTCCGTGCTGGCCGCGCTTGCGGTGCGCGCCGGCGTGGCGCGCGGTATGATTTCGAAGGAACAGGAGAAAACCCTGGTGCGCGCGCTTTCGGAAGCGCCGCGCTACGCCAACCAGGTGCTCAAGCTTGAAGAGCAGATCGAGCGGATCGCGCGCGAACTCTCGCGCTACAAGGACGTGCTCTATCTCGGCCGCGACACCAATTTCCCGCTGGCCATGGAAGGCGCGTTGAAACTCAAGGAAATCTCCTACATCCACGCCGAAGGCTATGCAGCCGGCGAACTGAAGCATGGGCCGATCGCGCTGATCGACGAGAACATGCCTGTCATCGTCATCGCGCCGCATGACCGGATCTTCGAGAAAACCGTTTCCAACATGCAGGAAGTGGCGGCGCGCGGCGGCAAGATCATCCTGATCACCGACAGCAAGGGCGCGGCGCAGGTGAGCGTGAAGACGATGGAAACAATCGTGCTGCCGGATGTGCCCGAAATCATCTCGCCGATCATCTATGCGCTGCCGATCCAGATGCTGGCCTATTTCACCGCCGTGTTCATGGGCACCGACGTCGACCAGCCACGCAATCTGGCGAAATCGGTGACGGTGGAATAGGTTTTGCCTTCCAGACCGGAGGTTGGGCCGAATGGCATCGAAGTTCGCACGTCCAGTTCATCCTGGAGAATTCCTGCGTGAAGAATATCTCGTCCCGCTCGGCATGAGTGCAGGCGCGCTGGCGAAAAAGCTCAACCTTCCGCGCACCCGTATCGAACGCATTGCCAAGGAAGAGATCGGCCTGACTCCCGATACCGCTCTTCGCCTCGCCAGATTTTTCAACACCACGCCCGAATTCTGGATGAATTTTCAACAGGCCTATGAGCTTGAAACCGAAGCCAGAAAGCTGGCGCCGGAGCTCGAGAAGATTGAGCCGTTGGAAGTAGCGGCATAATCGGCTCTTTAAAAACTTCGCAGTTCCAAAGCTTCGTCCGGTTCACTAATGTTGCGCTGCAACCCGCGCTCCGGTGAACCATGTCCGACGCTCCCAAGACCTCCGGCATGACCCGGCTGAGGAACTATTTCCTCACGGGCTTCATCGTCTGCGCGCCCTTGGCGATCACCGCCTACATTGCCTGGTCGTTCATCGGCTGGGTCGATTCCTGGGTGAAGCCTTATATTCCGGCCCGCTACAGCCCTGACACCTACCTGTCGTTTCCGGTGCCGGGGTTCGGACTGATCGTGGCGCTTATCCTGATCACGCTGATCGGTTTCCTGACGGCAAACATCGTCGGCCGCGCCATCGTCAATTTCGGCGAGCGCCTGCTTGGCCGCATGCCGCTGGTGCGCGGCATCTACGGCTCGCTGAAACAGATTTTCGAGACCGTGCTGTCGAACAAGGGTGACATGTTCCGCCAGGTCGGGCTGGTCGAATATCCGCGCAAGGGCGTGTGGTCGCTGGTGTTCGTCGCCAGTGAAAAGGAAACCGAGATCAACCAGAAGCTCGACCAGGAAGGCGATCCGCTGATCGCCGTATTCATGCCGTGCACGCCAAACCCGACCACGGGCTTCCTGATGTATGTGCCGAAGTCGGACAT
>NZ_RZPL01000301.1:0-6356 GCF_004022805.1 Mesorhizobium sp. M7A.F.Ca.CA.002.04.1.1
AAAGGGCTCCCATGTCCATCCTCGTCGACAAGAACACCAAGGTGCTGGTGCAGGGCCTGACCGGCAAGACCGGCACGTTCCACACCGAACAGGCGCTGGCCTATCACGGCACGAAAATGGTCGGCGGCATCCATCCCAAGAAGGGTGGCGAGACGTGGACCGGCGCGAAGGGCGAAAGCCTGCCGATCTTCGCCACCGTCGCCGAGGGCAAGGAAAAGACCGGTGCCAATGCGTCCGTCGTCTATGTGCCGCCGGCAGGCGCCGCCGAAGCCATCCTCGAAGCGATCGAGGCCGAGATCCCGCTGATCATCTGCATCACCGAAGGCATACCGGTGATGGACATGATCAGGGTCAAGGCCAGGCTCGACCGTTCGACCTCGCGGCTGATCGGCCCGAACTGCCCGGGCGTGCTGACGCCCAACGAATGCAAGATCGGCATCATGCCCGGAAACATCTTCCGCAAGGGCTCGGTCGGCGTTGTTTCGCGGTCGGGAACGCTTACTTATGAGGCAGTGTTCCAGACCACCAATGTCGGCCTCGGCCAGACCACCGCCGTCGGCATTGGCGGCGACCCCGTCAAAGGCACCGAGTTCATCGACATGCTCGAGATGTTCCTCGCCGACGAGGAGACCAAGTCGATCATCATGATCGGCGAGATCGGCGGTTCGGCCGAGGAAGACGCCGCGCAGTTCCTCAAGGACGAAGCCAAGCGTGGCCGCAAGAAGCCGATGGCCGGCTTCATCGCCGGGCGCACGGCGCCGGCCGGCCGCACCATGGGCCACGCCGGCGCGGTCATCTCCGGCGGCAAGGGCGGCGCCGAAGACAAGATCGCGGCGATGGAATCGGCCGGGATAAAAGTTTCGCCGTCGCCGGCAAGGCTGGGCACGACCTTGGTCGAAGCGATCAAAGGGTAAGGGAGTAGGGGAGTAAGGGAGTAGGGCAGTAGGGAAAATAGCAGCGGCAAAAAGCCCTGCTCCCCTATTCCCTTATTCCCCTACTCCCCTCCAAAAACAGGAGACGGAGCCGGGCTCCGCGGACAAAAATGGCAAGACAAGATCAGGCCAACGACCAATTTTCTCTCACCTCTTTCCTCTATGGCGGCAATGCCGATTACATCGACGCGCTTTATGCCGCCTATGAGGACGATCCAGCCTCGGTCAATCCCGAATGGCAGGAGTTCTTCGCCGGGCTGAAAGACGATTCCGGCGATGTGCGCAGGAACGCCAAGGGCGCCTCCTGGGCCAAGCCCTCCTGGCCGCTGCAGGCCAATGGCGAACTGGTGTCGGCGCTCGACGGCAATTGGGGCATCGTCGAGAAGACGATCGAAAAGAAGGTCAAGGACAAGGCGGTCACCAATGGCGTCGTCCTGTCCGACGCCGACGTGCACCAGGCGACGCGCGATTCGGTGCGCGCCATCATGATGATCCGCGCCTACCGCATGCGCGGCCATCTGCACGCCAATCTCGATCCGCTCGGCATCGCCAAGCCGCTCGAGGATTACAACGAGCTGTCGCCGGAAAACTACGGCTTCACCGAAGCCGATTACGACCGGCCGATCTTCCTCGACAATGTGCTGGGGCTTGAATTCGGCAGCATCCGGCAGATGCTGGAAATCCTGACCCGCACCTATTGCTCCACGCTCGGCGTCGAGTTCATGCATATTTCCGACCCTGAGGAAAAGGCCTGGATCCAGGCGCGCATCGAGGGTGCCGACAAGGAGATCACCTTCACCGCCGCCGGCAAGAAGGCGATCCTGCAGAAGCTGGTCGAGGCTGAAGGCTTCGAGCAGTTCATCGACGTCAAGTACAAGGGCACCAAGCGCTTCGGCCTCGATGGCAGTGAGGCGCTGATCCCGGCGCTGGAGCAGATCGTCAAGCGCGGCGGCCAGCTCGGCATGAAGGAAATCGTGCTCGGCATGGCGCATCGCGGCCGGCTGAACGTGCTCTCCCAGGTGATGGCCAAGCCGCACCGCGCCATCTTCCACGAGTTCAAGGGCGGCTCTGCGGCACCCGATGAGGTCGAAGGCTCGGGCGACGTCAAGTACCATCTCGGCGCCTCGTCGGACCGCGAGTTCGACGGCAACAAGGTGCATCTGTCCTTGACCGCCAACCCCTCGCATCTGGAAATCGTCGATCCGGTGGTGATGGGCAAGGCGCGCGCCAAGCAGGATTATCTGTTCGGCCGCAGCCGCGAGGAAATCGTGCCGCTGGAAGAGCGCGCCAAGGTGCTGCCGCTCTTGCTGCATGGCGATGCCGCCTTCGCCGGTCAGGGCGTGATCGCCGAGATCCTCGGCCTGTCCGGCCTGCGCGGCCACCGCGTCGCCGGCACGCTGCATTTCATCATCAACAACCAGATTGGTTTCACCACCAACCCGCGCTTTTCGCGCTCCTCGCCCTATCCGTCCGACGTCGCCAAGATGATCGAAGCACCGATCTTCCACGTCAATGGCGACGACCCGGAAGCCGTGGTGCACGCCACCAAGGTGGCGATCGAGTTTCGCATGAAGTTTTTCAAGCCTGTTGTGGTCGATATGTTCTGCTATCGCCGCTTCGGCCACAATGAGGGCGACGAACCGGCCTTCACCCAGCCGATCATGTACCGCAACATCCGCAACCACAAGACGACGGTGCAGATCTATGGCGACCGGCTGATCGCCGAGGGTCACCTCACCCAGGCCGAGCTCGACCAGTTGAAAGCCGACTGGCGGGCGCATCTGGAATCCGAATGGGAAGTCGGCCAGCACTACAAGCCCAACAAGGCTGACTGGCTCGACGGCGCCTGGTCGGGCCTGCGCACTGCCGACAACCAGGACGAACAGCGGCGCGGCAAGACCGCCGTGCCGGTCAAGACACTGAAGGAAATCGGCAGGAAGCTGACCGAGGTGCCGAAGGACTTCGAGGCGCACAAGACGATCATCCGCTTCCTCGAAAACCGCCGCCAGGCGATCGAGTCCGGCGAAGGCATCGACTGGTCGACGGCCGAGGCGCTGGCCTTCGGCGCCATCCTGCTCGACGGCAATCCGATCCGCCTGTCGGGGCAGGATTCCGAACGCGGCACCTTCTCGCAGCGCCATTCCGTGCTCTACGACCAGCGCGACGAGACCCGCTACATCCCGCTCAACAATCTGTCGGCGGCTCAGGCCGGCTACGAAGTCATCAACTCGATGCTGTCGGAAGAGGCGGTTCTGGGCTTCGAATACGGCTACAGCCTGGCCGAGCCAAAGGCGTTGACCTTGTGGGAAGCGCAGTTCGGCGACTTCGCCAACGGCGCCCAGGTGGTGTTCGACCAGTTCATCTCGTCAGGCGAACGCAAGTGGCTCAGAATGTCGGGCCTCGTCTGCCTCTTGCCGCATGGCTATGAAGGCCAGGGTCCGGAACATTCCTCGGCCCGGCTCGAACGCTTCCTGCAGCTTTGCGCCGAAGACAACATGCAAGTCGCCAACTGCACCACGCCGGCCAACTACTTCCACATATTGCGCCGGCAGCTGAAGCGCGACTTCCGCAAGCCGCTGATTCTGATGACGCCGAAGTCGCTGCTGCGCCACAAGCGCGCGGTGTCGACGCTGCCGGAAATTTCGGGCGAAAGCTCGTTCCACCGGTTGCTGTGGGACGATGCGCAGCTGCTTTCCGGACAAGCGATCAAGCTGGTCAAGGATTCCAAGATCCGCCGCGTCGTGCTGTGTTCGGGCAAGGTCTATTACGACCTCTATGAGGAGCGCGAGAAGCGCGGCATCAACGACATCTATCTGCTGCGCGTCGAGCAGCTTTACCCGTTCCCGGCCAAGGCGCTGATCACCGAACTGTCGCGGTTCCGCAATGCCGAGATGGTGTGGTGCCAGGAGGAGCCCAAGAACATGGGCGCCTGGTCGTTCATCGACCCGTATCTGGAATGGGTGCTGGCGCATATCGACGCCAAGCATCAGCGGGTGCGCTACACCGGCCGTCCGGCCGCCGCCTCGCCGGCGACCGGACTGATGTCGAAGCATCTCGCCCAGCTCGCCGCCTTGCTCGAAGACGCGCTTGGTGAATAGAGAAGATCTGGGCGAACAACAGAACCGAAAGAAAACGGACAGGCACAATGGCTACCGAAATCCGCGTTCCCACTCTCGGCGAATCCGTCACTGAAGCGACCGTCGGCAAATGGTTCAAGAAGGTTGGCGATACAATCGCCGCCGATGAACCGCTGGTCGAGCTCGAGACCGACAAGGTGACGGTGGAGGTGCCTGCCGCCGCCGCCGGCACGCTGGGTGAGATCACCGTCAAGGAAGGCGAGACGGTCGGTGTCGGCGCGCTGCTGGGGTCGATTTCGGCAGGCGGCGCGGCTCCCGCCACGAAGCCGCAAGCGGTGTCGCAGGCCTCGTCGCCGGATGCGGCATCGACCGGCAAGCAGGCCGCGGCCGAGACCGCCAAGATCGCCGGCGATGCCGGCCCGGTCGAGCCGCGCACCATGCCACCGGCACCGGCCGCGGCGAAACTGATCGCCGAAAGCAATCTCTCGGTCGACCAGATCTCCGGTTCGGGAAAGCGCGGCCAGGTGCTGAAAGGTGACGTGCTCGACGCCATCTCCAAGGGCGCGCCGTCGCAGCCGGCCGAGACACCGAAAGCAGCACCGGCACCGGTTGCCGTGCGGGCGCCGTCCGCGGGCGACGATGCATCGCGCGAGGAGCGCGT
This sequence comes from Mesorhizobium sp. M7A.F.Ca.CA.002.04.1.1, assembly GCF_004022805.1. Lineage (NCBI taxonomy): Bacteria > Pseudomonadati > Pseudomonadota > Alphaproteobacteria > Hyphomicrobiales > Phyllobacteriaceae > Mesorhizobium > Mesorhizobium sp. M7A.F.Ca.CA.002.04.1.1. The sequence goes on from NZ_RZPL01000301.1 coordinate 4,671, forward strand.
GCGCATGACCAAATTGCGCCAGACCATCGCGCGCCGCCTCAAGGAAGCGCAGTCGACCGCAGCCATGCTGACCACCTTCAACGAGGTCGACATGTCAGCGGTGATGGCGCTGCGCACCAAGTACAAGGACGTGTTCGAGAAGAAGCACGGCGTGAAGCTCGGCTTCATGGGCTTCTTCACCAAAGCCGTCACCCACGCCCTGAAGGAAATCCCCTCGGTCAATGCCGAGATCGACGGCACCGACATCATCTTCAAGAACTATGCCCATATCGGCGTCGCCGTGGGCACCGAAAAGGGCCTTGTCGTGCCGGTGGTGCGCGATGCCGACCAGATGTCGATCGCCGAGATCGAGAAGGACATCGGCCGGCTGGGCATCGCCGCGCGCGACGGCAAGCTGTCGGTCGCCGACATGCAGGGCGGCACGTTTACGATTTCCAACGGTGGCGTCTACGGGTCGCTGATGTCGACGCCGATCCTAAACGCGCCGCAGTCGGGCATTCTGGGCATGCACAAGATCCAGGACCGGCCGGTCGTAGTGGGCGGCCAGATCGTGATCCGGCCGATGATGTACCTGGCGCTCAGCTACGATCACCGCATCGTCGACGGCAAGGAAGCGGTGACCTTCCTGGTCCGCGTCAAGGAAAGCCTGGAGGATCCGGAACGGCTGGTGCTTGATCTCTGAGGTCTGGTGCTGATCCGGCTGTTGGAATGTGTGCCGGAGGAAGGGATCTGCGCGGCAGAATGACGACCCGTTCCCTTAGCCTTTCCAAGGTGCTTTCGATCGCATCGATCGCGGCCGGCATGGTGCTGGCCGCTGCCGGCGCTCACGCCGCCTGTCCGATCGAGCTCGCTGTCTATGGCGATACACAGAGCGGCAGCGAGATCGACTTCACGCCGACCGGCACCTCGGCGACCGTCACCAACACCTTCCGCATGATTCTCGACAATGATGTGGTGCTCAACGGCATCGTCATGTGGAATGAAGGCGTATCGCGGCCGAACGGTGCGCTGATGCACAAATGCCCCGAGGGCGACGTCACCGGCGAGGAGCTTGCCGCCTGCACGCCCTGGCACGGCGTCATCTACACGGCGGATGAAAAGGGCAACATCGGACTGCTGCCGGCTGAAGGCGTCGAAGCGCCGAAGACGCTGATCCTGCCGGACCTCGGGTCGGCGTTGCGCCAATCCAGCGCCTATGGCGGCAGCGGATTTTCGAAAGTGCCGTGGGATGTGTTTGCCTTGAAGGGATGCCAGGAATGAGCGGGACGCAAAAGGTGCTGCTGGTCACCGGCGGCAGCCGCGGCATCGGCGCCGCGATCTGCCGGCTCGGATCGAAGGCCGGCTACCGGGTCGCGGTCAACTACGCTTCGAACCAGGAGGCCGCCAAGGCGCTGGTCGCCGAGATCGAGGCCGCCGGCGGCGAGGCTTTCGCGGTCAAGGGCGATGTCGGCAAGGAGTCCGATATCGTGGCCATGTTCGAGGCCGTCGACCGCGCCTATGGACGGCTCGATGCCTTCGTCAACAATGCCGGCATCGTCGACGTCAAGGCGCGCGTCGACGAGATGGATGTTTCGCGGCTGGAGCGCATGATGCGCATCAATGTCGTCGGCTCGTTCCTCTGCGCCCGCGAGGCGGTGAAGCGCATGTCGACCCGTCATGGCGGGTCGGGCGGATCCCTCGTCAACA
>NZ_RZPL01000302.1:0-6342 GCF_004022805.1 Mesorhizobium sp. M7A.F.Ca.CA.002.04.1.1
AGTCGGGACTGCATGGCAGGCTCGGTGTCGACAAGCAGTTCGTCGCCGTCGAAAACACCCGCGGCGGCATCGGCAAGCATTCGATGGTGCTCAACGACGCCACGCCGCATGTCGAGGTCGATCCGGAAACCTACGAGGTGCGCGCCGACGGCGAGTTGCTGACCTGCGAGCCGGCGACGGTGCTGCCGATGGCGCAACGGTATTTTCTGTTTTGAAGCGGCGCTTCCACCGGGCGAGCATTATCCGTTGCAGCCCTTGGTGGAAGGCAGCACTATGCGGCCAACCAACAGCTGCATTGTGATCGAGCATGACCACCGAAATCGCTTCCGCCCACGACATCTTCCCGCACATCCGCATCGTCATGGGCATGGTGATCGGGCTTGGTGTCGCCCGCCTGCTGTCGGGGGTGGCGCGCATCGTCCAGCATCCCGGCCAGTACAAGCTCTATACCGTGCATCTGGCCTGGGTCGTCTCGGTGCTCCTGATGCTGGTGCATTTCTGGTGGTGGGAGTTCGGCCTCTACGCCGTCGAGATCTGGACCTTCGGCAAATATTTGTTCATCATTTTCTACGCGATCACGCTGTTCCTGCTGTGCGCGCTTTTGTTTCCCGATTCGATGCTGGACTACACCAGCTACGAGGATTTCTTCTATTCGCGGCGGGCGTGGTTCTTCGGCCTGCTGGCGGCGACCTATCTGCTCGACGTGGTCGACACGCTGCTGAAGGGGCCGGAGCATTTCGCCCGCTTCGGCAGCGAGTATCTGTTCCGCACGCCCGTCTTCGTCGCGCTCTGCATCATCGCGATCCTGGTGCGCGACCGCCGCTTCCACATCGCCTTTGTCACGGCGGCGCTTATCTACCAGATATCGTTCATCCTGCGGCTCTTCGACACCATCGTCTGAACGAACGCGATGGTCTAGCTTTGTTGGGGAAAGGCAGGGTTCGACATGTACAAGGCCATTGGATCGCGCGTGTGCGGGCACAAGCAAATGGGAAATCCATGAAATGAAACTCAACCTCAACACCGACTTCACCAAATTCCCGCGCGTCGTCTCGGTGCTGTCCGCCGGCGCTGCCGGAACCACCCTACCGTCCGGCCGGGCCATTCTCGCCCATGACGAGCGGCATCTGCGCCGCCGGGCCATCGAACTTGCCGACGGCAGCAAGGTGCTGGTCGACCTGCCCGAACCCGTCGCCTTGAACGATGGCGACCGGCTGGTGCTGGAGAATGGCGGCCATATCGAGATCATCGCGGCACCGGAAGAGGTCTACGACATCCGCGCCCGCGATGGCGTGCATCTGGCCGAACTCGCCTGGCATATCGGCAACCGCCATCTCGCGGCAGGCATCGAGGCCGGACGCATCCTCATCCTGCGCGACCATGTCATCAAGGCGATGCTGGAGGGGCTGGGCGCCACCGTGACCGACGTTTCCGAACCGTTCAAGCCGGTGCGCGGCGCCTATTCCGGCCATGCTGGGCAAAGCCACGATCACGGCCATGCGCATGCGCACGCCGAAGCGCACAGCCATTCTCATGGCGAAGCGCATTCCCATTCGCACAGTCATGCCGGCCATCACCACGATCATGACTGACCAGCCTTCGAACATCGCCCTGCTGCGGCTGATGGCGTGGCTGTCGCCTGCCTTTCCGGTCGGCGGCTTTTCCTACAGCCATGGTCTCGAGCGGGCGGTGCATGACGGGTTGGTTGCCGATGCCGGGAGCCTCGCCGGCTGGCTGGAGACGCTGGTCGAGATGGGCTCGGGCTGGAACGACGCCGTGCTGTTCGCCGAGAGCTGGCGCCGAGCATGCGGCACCGGTGATCTCGATGAAGTGGCGGCACTCGCCGAAGCCCTGGCCGGCTCGCGCGAACGCCATACCGAGACCATGCTCCAGGGTGGAGCCTTCCTCAAAGCGGCGGCCGCCTGGCCTAATCCGGTGCTGGAGCGCCTGCCGGCCGAATGCGCCTATTGCGTCGCCGTCGGCGCCATTGCGGGTGGCAACGGCATCGCGCTTCAGGATGCGCTGTCAGCCTTCCTGCAAACCTTCTTCTCCAACCTTGTGCAGGCAGCGATCCGGCTTGGCATCGTCGGCCAGAGCGGCGCGACCACGTTGTTAGCCGGCTTCGAGCCGCTGGCCCTGGCGACCGCAAGCCGCGCCGCGCGCTCGACACTCGACGATCTCGGTGGCTGCGCCTTCGTCTCCGATGTCATGGCGATGAAGCATGAAACCCAATATTCGCGACTGTTCCGCTCATGATTTTTCTCGCCTTCTCGCTATCCTTTGTCCTGCTGCTGATCACCGTTCTGCATGTCTATTGGGGCCTTGGCGGCATCTGGCCGGGCCAGGACGCAGCCTCCTGCGCTCGCGCCGTGGTCGGCTTTCGCGGCGTCGATGAGATGCCGACGCCGTTTGCCAGTTTCGCCGTTGCCGCGTGCTTGTGCCTGGCGACACTATGGCCGCTGGCGCTCATGGGAGTCTTCGCTTCACCCTTCCCCAAGGAGGGTCTCGCCGCCACGTCGCTGCTCATCGGTCTGGTGTTCCTGGGGCGCGGCATAGCCGGCTTCACGCCATGGTGGCGGCGGCTGACGCCTGAACAGCCTTTCGCGCGGCTCGATGTCCGCTATTATTCGCCGCTGTGCCTGTTGATCGGGCTCGGCTTTGCCATCCTCGCCATCACGGAGTTTCCCGCATGACACAGACAAATGGTCCGCTGCGCGTCGGCATTGGCGGCCCGGTCGGTTCGGGCAAGACGACGCTGACCGAAAAACTGTGCAAGGCGCTGCGCGACGAGTTTTCCATCGCCGTCGTCACCAACGACATCTACACCAAGGAAGACGCCATGATGCTGGCGCGGCTGCAGGCGCTGCCCGAGGACCGCATCATGGGTGTCGAGACCGGCGGCTGCCCGCATACCGCGATCCGCGAGGATGCCTCGATCAATCTGCAGGCGATCGCGCAGATGAACAGGAAGTTCCCGGACCTCGACATCGTCTTCATCGAATCCGGCGGCGACAACCTTGCCGCCACCTTCTCGCCGGATCTCGCCGACCTGACGCTCTATGTCATCTCGGTCTGCCAGGGCGAGGAGATTCCGCGCAAGGGCGGGCCGGCGATCACCCGCTCCGATTTCCTGGTCATCAACAAAAGCGATCTGGCTCCTTACGTCAACGTCAACCTCGACGTGATGGAGAGCGACGCCGGCCGCATGCGCGGCAAGCGGCCGTTCGGCTTCACGGACCTGTCGCGCGGCAAGGGACTGCAGGAGGTGATCGATTTCATCATCGAGCATGGCGGCCTGCGAGCCGGCGCTGCCGCTGCCAGCACGGCGGCGTGAGCATCCCTGCACCAACCAAAACCGGTTGCGGGAATGGGCTGGCCACGGCATTCTTGCCGAAACCGGAGGATTTTTCGATGAGCCTTGCCCGTCTGCAAAAGGAAACGCTGACCAACCTGCCCTACTATGAGGAGCGCGTCGATCTCGCCTGTGCCTTCCGCTGGACGGCGCGGCTCAACATGCACGAGGCGGTGGCCAATCATTTCTCGCTGGCCGTCAACGATGAGGGCACACAATTCCTCATGAACCCCAACCAGGTGCATTTCTCGCGCATCAAGGCGAGCGACCTTCTGATGATCGATGCCAACGATCCGGAAACGCTCTCCGGCCCCAATGCGCCCGACCCGACGGCGTGGGGGCTGCATGGCGCCATCCATCGCAATGTGCGTCACGCGCGCTGCGTCATGCATGTGCACTCGATCCACGCTACGGTGCTGGCATCGCTCGCTGACTCGACATTGCCGCCGATCGACCAGAATTCGGCGATGTTCTTCAACCGCCATGTCGTCGACGCGCACTATGGCGGGCTGGCCTTCGAGGAGGAGGGCGAGCGCTGCTCGCAGCTTCTCGTCGATCCCAAGGTCAAGGTGATGGTGATGGGCAATCACGGCGTGCTGGTCATCGGCGACACGGTCGCCGATGCCTTCAACCGCATGTTCTATTTCGAACGCGCCGCCGAGACATACATCAAGGCGCTGTGGACCGGCCGCCCGCTGCGCACGCTTTCTGACGCGATCGCCGAAAAGGCGGCGAGCGAGATGGACGATTATCCCGGCCAGGCCGAACGCCATCTCAGCGAGTTGAAGGCGATCCTCGACGAGCAGGAACCGGTCTACCGGAATTGAGCGTCCTTCTCCCCGTGCCGTCACTATACGGGGAGAAGGTGCCGGCAGGCGGATGAGGGACGGCGCCGACCTGGGCGGTTTTCCTCAGAGCCCCAGCTCTTTCCCCAATTCCTCGGCGCTGTTGATGACGACGGCGCCGGGCGGGCCTTCCATCGGCTTTTCCGGCCAGAAGATCGTCTTCATTCCCGCCGCCAGCCCTGCCATGGCGCCCGGCCAGCTGTCGTCGATCGCCACCGCCTGCGCGGGGTCGACATCGGCCAGATACGCGGCGCGCAGGAATGGCTCGGCATGCGGCTTGCCTTCGCGCACGTCGTTGCGGCTGATCGTCTTCATGCCGGGGTAGATCAGGCCGACCATGCTCAAATTGGCGTCGACGATCATCCGGTCCGAATTCGAGACCACGGCCTGCTGGATGCCTCTTGTACGCAGCTCGTTGAAGATCTCGATCGCGCCGGGGCGCGGCTTCAAGCTCTCCACCAGCGGCAGGTAGTGTTCGTATTTGCGCAGGATCCAGTCGTCGAAAGGCAGGTCCAGGCCGAACTCGTCGCGCATCATCTCGTAGACCGGCCAGGCGGCGACGCCGAGCACGCGCTCATGCAGATCGTTCGGCGGGACAAGGCCGACATTGCGCATCGCCGCCACCAGGGCAGCTTCGTGCAGCGGTTCGCTGTCGACCAGCGTGCCGTCCATGTCCCAGAAAACCGCTTTCGGCGTCATGCGAGGCTCCTTTTTGCCATCCCTTAAAGGGTTTGAGCCGGGAGATAAACCTTCGGAGCGCAAGAACGTGCCGCCTGCCGGGACCGCAGCCAAGTCTCTTGGCGAGACAGACATCGTGGGGAGACGAGAAACTGGGCCGTGCCTACGCCGAGGGACAGCAAGCAATTGCCCCCGAGATTTGACAATTGCGCAGCAGGCCGTTCCCTGCGAAAGTGGGCATGGGCCGCTCTCATGACCGGCGGTCTCGGGAGGCAGGACTTTGAATAGCCGGCAGGATGGTGGCAGCAACAGGCTGGACGATGCGGCACGCGCCGGCTGGCTTTATTATGTTGCCGGCAACACACAGGACCAGATCGCTTCGACGCTTGGCATCTCGCGGCAAACGGCGCAGCGGCTGGTATCGCTGGCGGTGTCGGAGGGCTTGATCAAGGTTCGCGTCGACCATCCGATCGCCAACTGCCTCGATCTGGCGGCACGGCTGAGATCGCGCTTTGCGCTCGATCTGGTCGAAGTGGTGCCGAGCGACCCCAACTCGTCCTCGACCACGATCGGCATCGCCGAGGCGGCTGCCGCCGAGATCGAGCGACGGTTGCGTTCACCGACCCCGATCGTCATGGCGATCGGCACCGGGCGCACGCTGAAGGCGGCGATCGAGCAGCTGCCGCCGATGGAATGCCCGCAGCACAAGGTGGTGTCGTTGACCGGCAACATCTCGCCGGACGGCTCGGCCGCTTTCTACAACGTCATCTTCACCATGGCCGACAGGGTCAAGGCGCGTTCGTTTCCGATGCCGCTGCCGGTCATCGCCTCGTCGCCGGAGGAGCGCGAGATGCTGCTCAACCAGCCGATGATCCAGCCGACGCTTGCGCTTGCCGCCGAGGCTGACGTCACCTTCATCGGCATCGGCGACCTCGGCCCCAAGGCGCCGCTCTACGAGGACGGCTTCATTTCGGAGAGCGAATTGAAGGCGCTGCAGAAGGCCGGGGGCATCGCCGAGATCGTCGGCTGGGTGTTCGATAGGGAAGGCCGCATGATCGAGGGCATCACCAACGACCGGGTGTCGTCGGCGTCGCTGCCGTCACGCGAGAAATCGCTGGTCATCGCACTGGCGATGGGAGAACGAAAGCTGCCGGGCATTCTGGCGGCCGCGAACCGGCGGCTGATCAACGGCCTCATCACCGATGAACGGACCGCCGCCGCGCTGCTCGCCAGCATCTGACCGGAAGCACAACTGATTTGCGATAAAACCAACCGCGCTAGCTGTGCCGCCCGAAATGGTCGTTGCCATCGAGAAAACCGAGATCGCGCTGCAGATGCGGCGACAGGTCCCTGATGTCGAGATGTGCCCGTTTTTTGGCTGCGAACCAGCCGAATCCATCCGTCAGCCACGAAAACCAGCGATGATCGGGTGCGGAAGTGCATTTTTGCTGCGCCATGGTCATGATC
>NZ_RZPL01000303.1:0-6341 GCF_004022805.1 Mesorhizobium sp. M7A.F.Ca.CA.002.04.1.1
GGTCATGACCGTGCACGCCGCCAAGGGCTTGGAAGCGCCCGTCGTGTTCCTGGTCGATGGCGGTTCCGCGCCGTTCAGCGACCAGCATTTGCCGCGCCTGATGCCCTTCGATGGCTCCGGCGCGAACTGGGACGGCAAGGGCTATCTCTGGCGCTCGGCCAGCGAGGTCGCCAACGGTTTTTCGAAAGCGGCGGCCTCAAGGGCACGGGAACTCGCCGACGACGAATACCGCCGGCTGCTCTATGTCGGCATGACCCGTGCCGAGGACCGGCTGATCGTCTGCGGCTATCATGGCAAGCGGGCGCCGAACGCCGGCACCTGGCACTCGATCGTCAGCCGCGCGCTGATCGGCGCGTCGGAGAGCGAGCAGCGTGCGCATCCCGCCGGCGGCGAGCCGGTGCACCGTTTCCATGTCACCAAGCTGCCCCCCGTCGCGCCAAGTTCCGCCGATCAGCTACGGCAGGCCGACGCTTTCGCGCCTTTGCCGGCGACGCTGTTCCGGCCCTTGCTGCCCTTCGAGGATCTGCCGCGTCCGTTGTCGCCATCGGGCGCCTCGGCGCTGATCGACGAAGGCAAGCAAGCCGTTGTCGACAAGGCGTCGCCGGTGCTCGACGCCGACGCCGAGCCCGGCTTTGCCGTGCTGCGTGGGCTCGCCCTCCACAAACTGCTGCAGATGCTGCCCGGTATTGCCGAGCCCGAACGTGCGGGAGCGGCAGAACGCTATCTCTTGCGAACCGGTGCGGACTGGCCGCCATCAGAGCGTGAAAAGGCCCTGGCGTCGGTCACATCGATCCTTGCCGATCCCGGCTTCGGTCAGCTGTTTGCGCCATCGTCGCGTGCCGAGGTTGCGATCATGGGCAGCCTGGAGGTCAAGGGCAAGAAGCGCTCGATTTCCGGCAAGATCGACCGGCTGGCGGTAACGCCGGACACGGTATCGATTGTCGACTACAAGACCAACCGGCCGGCGCCCGCCAGTCTGGCCGAGGTGCCGCCGGCCTATGTCCTGCAGTTGGCGCTCTACCGCGCGCTGTTGCAGCCGCTCTATCCCGGCCGCACGGTCAAGGCGGCCTTGCTGTTCACCGAGGCGCCGCGGCTGATCGAACTGCCTGCCAGCGCCTTGGACGACGCCCTTGCTCGACTCACGGGAGCGTGACACAACACCTGCTTGAAGAAGGGCGCGATCACCACCACATTTGGTGGGACAAAAACTTTCAAAAGGATTTTTCCATATGGCAACCGTGAAGGTCGACAAGAGCAACTTCCAGGCTGACGTGCTTGACGCCAACGTACCGGTCGTCGTCGATTTCTGGGCGGAATGGTGCGGTCCCTGCAAGATGATTGCGCCGGCGCTCGAAGATATCGCCACCGAACTTGGCGCCAAGGTCAAGATCGCCAAGCTCAACATCGACGAGAATCCGGAGCTTGCCGCCCAGTTCGGCGTGCGCTCGATCCCGACGCTGATGATCTTCAAGGGCGGCGAAATGGCCGACATGAAGGTCGGTGCCGCGCCGAAGACCGCGCTGTCGCACTGGATCAATGGCAACCTCGCCTGACCCATCTGAAATTCCTGATATCAAGCCCGGCCTCGCGCCGGGCTTTTTGTTGGCGTCATCGGTGCGTGGCTCTGGCCCTCGCGTCCGGGCACTCCATGTCATCTGCTCGAGGCAGACAGGAGAACCCCATGACCGGATCCGCCAAGGCCACCGTCTTCATCGACAACGAGCGTGTCATCGTCACCGAATACCGCTTCGCGCCGGGCGAGAACACCGGCTGGCATCGCCACGGCCACGACTATGTCGTCGTGCCGCTGATGGACGGCAAGGTGAAGCTGTTGACCAAGGACGGCGAATCCTTTGCCGAGATGAAGAAGGGCGCGCCCTATTTCCGCAAGGAGGGCGTAGAGCACGACGTCATCAACGCCAATGAAGGCGAATACGCCTTTATCGAGATAGAGCTGAAGTAACGTCGCCTATCAATGCGCTGGAAATCCACCGCGTGATGGCACGCCATCAACTGCCACCTTGATGGCAGCAGTGGATCGGCCTATATCCGTTCTAAAAGGGAGTTCGAAATGGCCGAACCACAACTCTCAGTCCGAAGCGCAAAAGCACGCGACCTGGCTCATAGACTTGCTCGTCGTGAAAATCGTTCGATAGCCGATGTGGTCGAACGTGCGCTCGAATCCTACGAAATTCGTGAAGCTGGCCGTGAACCTGCTTCCTCCTTCTATGCCAGCTTGACTGCAAACCATGGCGCCGACATCGATCTGGAAAAGATCATTCGCGAAGGCCGCCAGGTTCATTCGGGACTTGAGCTTTGATTTTCGTCGATACCAACGTGATTTCGGAGAGTCTGAAGAAGGCGCCGGACCAAGCTGTCCTGGCATGGCTTGTCCGCAATGACGCTGAACTGGCCCTTCCCACAGTGACGATTGCTGAAATCGCCTTCGGCATCCAAAAAATACGGCCTGATGAGCGTGCCGATCGGCTGGAGCAGGGACTTTCCCGGTGGCGCCATCGATTTGCCGGCCGGATTTTTGGACTGACTGAAGATGCTGCCTTGGCTTACGGCGAGATCATGGGTGCCGCGACACGCCAAGGTGCCGGCATGTCAGCCCCCGATGGCATGATTGCGGCGATAGCGCGCGTGAACGGTGGCCGGCTGGCAACGCGCAATCTCAGCGACTTTGGCACCACCAGCCTTGATCTGATCTCACCGTGGGATTTCTGAAGGTCGAAAGCCAAGGTTCGGCCTCAGCCGCCGCAGCCACCCAAGGCATGAATAGTCGCCTGCTTCAGGTCGGCGGGGTGCCGTTCTCGGCCAGCACCGCTCCGGTCAGATACAACGAACCGCTGATCAGGATGCGTGGCGACGGGCCGTCCCAGGTGTCGCGCAGCAGCATCAGCGCGCTGGCGACGGAACTCACCGGCTCGGCGGTCAGCCCGGCTTCCGTTGCGCGGATCGCCAGTTCGTCGTTCGGCACGCCGGCCTCGCTGAGGCTCACCGGCACCGTGTAGACATGCCGGGCGAGGCCCTTGAAGGCACGGAAATAGCCGCTCTGGTCCTTGGTGTTGATCATGCCCGAGATGAGGAACAGCGGACGCGGGTTCTTCTCTTCCTGCTCGGCCAGCGCTTCGGCAACCACCACGCCGGCACCGGGATTGTGGCCGCCGTCGAGCCAGATATCGGCGCCCTTGGGTGCCAGTTCGGCCAGCCGGCCCTGCACGAGCTTCTGCATGCGGCCGGGCCAGGCGACATTGATCATCGCCTTTTCGGCGGCGCGATGGCTGATCTCGAAACCGGCCGCTTTGACCGCGGCGATCGCCGCCGCCGCATTGGCGAACTGGTGGCGGCCGGGCAGCCTGGGCGGCGGCAGGTCCATCAAGCCGTCTTCGTCCTGGTAGACCATGCGGCCGTTTTCCTCGAAGGCAAGGAAGTCCTGGCCGTAGACGAAGGTGGGGCATTCAAGCCGCTCGGCGGTTTCGATCAGCACCTGCAGAGCCGTCTCGCTTTCCTGCGCGCCGATGACCACCGGACAGCCGGGCTTGATGATGCCGGCCTTTTCGGCTGCGATCAGTTCGACACGGTCGCCGAGATAGGCCTCGTGGTCGAGCGACACCGGCATGATCACCGACACGGCCGGCTCCTTGATGACATTGGTCGCGTCGAAGCGGCCGCCGAGCCCGACTTCGATGATCGCAGCGTCGGCCTGGTGTTCGGAAAACAACAGGAAGGTGACGGCGGTGAGGATCTCGAAGACGGTGATCTTCTCGCCTTCATTGGCCCTGGCGGCACGGGCAATGGCATCGGCGAAAACCCTGTCCTCGACCAGCCTGCCGCCGCCATCGGCGGCCAGCCGGTAACGCTCATGCCAGTTGACCAGATGCGGCGAGGTGTGGACATGGACGCGGTAGTCCGCAGCCTCGAGCAGGGCGCGTGAAAAGGCTGCGCACGAACCTTTGCCGTTGGTGCCGGCGATGTGGATGACCGGGGGCAGCCGGTCCTGCGGATTGTCAAGCCGCTCCAGCAGCCGCGAAATGCGGTCGAGCGAAAGGTCGAAGCCTTTCGGATGAAGCGCCATCAGGGCTTCGATTTCGCGGTCGGCGGCAAGCGTCGTCATGGTGGAATCCTAGCGCATGAGCCTGAAAACCAGAATCGGTTTCGGATGGCCATGGCAATCAAAGGCTACAGCGCGCCGAAGCCCTCGTGCAATCGCGGTCGCGGCGCTTCGTGTCGCTTCAGGCTTGCGGCCGAGCTTCCGCGGCAACCACCGCCGGCGGCAGGATTTCCGGCTCCAGCGTTTTTTGCTCTTCCGGCAGCTTGAGCAGCATCTTGAGCAGGCGCGCGATCGTTTCACGCATTTCCAGCCTGGATACGACCATGTCGACCATGCCGTGCTCCATCAGATATTCGGAGCGCTGGAAGCCATCGGGCAGTTTCTCGCGGATCGTCTGTTCGATGACGCGCGGTCCGGCAAAGCCGATCAGCGCGCCGGGCTCGGCGATGTGCACGTCGCCCAGCATGGCGTAGGAGGCGGTCACGCCGCCCGTGGTCGGGTTGGTCAAAACGACGATGTAGGGCAGGCCGGCTTCCTTCAGCCGGTCGACACCGACCGTTGTCCGAGGCAATTGCATCAGGGACAAAATACCTTCCTGCATGCGGGCGCCGCCGGAAGCAGCAAACAGGATCAGCGGCCGCTTGCGCTGCAGGGCCACTTCGAAACCGTGCACGATGGCGTCGCCGGCGGCCATGCCGAGCGAACCGCCCATGAAGGCGAAGTCCTGCACCGTGACCACAACCGGAAGACCCTCGACGGTGCCCAGCGCATTGATGATCGCGTCCTCAAGGCCGGTCTTGGCCTTGGCGTCCTTCAACCGGTCGACATAGCGCTTCTCGTCGCGGAATTTCAGCGGATCCTGCATGACCTTGGGGTTGTCCAGGGTCTCGTATTTGCCGCCATCGAAGAAGAATTTCAGCCGCTCCTTGGCCGAGATCTTCATGTGATGACCGGACGAGGGAATGACGAACTGGTTCGATTCCAGGTCCTTGTGGAACACCATCTCGCCGGTCTCCGGATCCTTGATCCAGAGATTCTCGGGCATGTCGGTGCGCCGGCCGAGCATCGAATTGATCTTCGGGCGAACGTAATTGGTGATCCAGTTCATCGCTTCGGCTCCTGTCCTGACGAAGAGTTGCTAATGCATGTCGCCCAAAAGTGGGAACCGGTTCTGGGATAACGGCATGCACAAGACCTGACGTAGGGAAACTATTCGGCAGCAGCAAGGCGGGCCGAGCGCACGCCTTGCGCTAGGCCGCTGACCAGCGTGGCGACGGCCTCGGCCGGATCGGCGGTCTTCTCGCCCTTCGGCCCCAGCACATTGGCCACCGCATTGACGATCGCGGTGCCGACGACGACGCCGTCGGCATTGGCGCCGATCACCCGGGCCTGCTCGGCGGTCTTGACGCCGAAGCCGACGCAGACCGGCAGGTCGGTGTGGCCCTTGATGCGCTTGACCGCCGCCGCCACCTTGCCGGTGTCGGCCAGTGCCGAGCCGGTGATGCCGGTCATCGACACGTAATAGACGAAGCCCGACGTGTTCTGCAGCACCTTGGGCAGGCGTTTGTCGTCGGTGGTCGGCGTCGCCAGCCGGATGAAGTTGATGCCGGCTTTCAATGCCGGAATGCACAGTTCCTCATCCATCTCCGGGGGCAGGTCGACGACGATCAGCCCGTCGATGCCGCTGGCGATCGCGTCCTTGAGGAAGCGGTCGACGCCATAGATGTAGATCGGATTGTAGTAGCCCATCAGCACGATCGGCGTTTCATTGTCGCCAGCGCGGAAGTCGGCCGCCATCTTCAGCGTCTTGGCCAGCGTCTGGCCGCCTTTCAGCGCCCGCAAGCCCGCCGCCTGGATCGCCGGGCCGTCGGCCATCGGATCGGAGAACGGCATGCCGAGCTCGATAATATCGGAACCTGCGCCCGGCAACGCCTTCATGATCGACAAAGAGGTATCGTAGTCGGGGTCGCCGCCCATGAAATAGGTGACGAGCGCCGGGCGGCCTTCGGTCCTGAGCTTCGCCATGCGGCGGTCGATGCGGGTGGCCATGATCAGATCTCCATGCCCAGCATGCTGGCCACCGTGTGCACGTCCTTGTCGCCACGGCCGGACAGGTTGACGATGACGATCTGATCCTTGTCCATGGCAGGCACGATCTTCACCGCATGCGCGATGGCGTGCGCCGATTCCAGCGCCGGGATGATGCCTTCGACGCGCGTCGTCAGCTTGAAAGCCTCCAGCGCCTCGTCATCGAGGATCGGCACGTATTCGACCCGGCCTGAAT
>NZ_RZPL01000304.1:0-6319 GCF_004022805.1 Mesorhizobium sp. M7A.F.Ca.CA.002.04.1.1
GTTATGAGCTCGTCGGCGGCGAGATCCGTCTCGATGTCGGGCGTGTCGCCCGGCCGTTTGTGCAGCTTGGCAAATGCAAGCGTGCGCCTTCCCCGCGGACCTTCGATCTCGACGGTGGCATCGAGCGCAACCAGCGCCTGCGCGACATCGCCGTGATACGTGGCGATGCAGGCATCGCTCGTACCCAGCACGGCGTGTTGGCGATTGGACCCTTCCATCGCAGCGCAACCGGAGCCGGGTTCGCGCTTGTTGCACGGCCAGGAAATCTCTCGAAAATACTCGCAGCGCGTACGTTGCAGCACATTGCCGCCCAGGCTCGCCATGTTGCGAAGCTGACCGCTGGCGGCGAATTTCAGGCTGTCGGCAAGGGCGGGGCAACGCCGCCGGACGTCATCGTTGTCGGCTGCTTCACCCATGCGGACCAGTGCACCAAACCGGATCGTGTTATCGTTTATCCTGATCTGCCGCAAGGCTGGCTCGGCAAGAGTGTTGAGGTCAAGCAGTCGGTCCGGCCGCGCGACACCGAGCTTCATGTAGTCGGCCAGATTGGTGCCGCCGGCGATGAATTGCGTGTCGGCGCCGGTTGGCGGAACGCGCACGGCATCGACACGGGATGCCATGGCGATTGCAGCGGAGACGCTGGTTGGTCTTTCATAAACGAAGGGGCGCATCCTAAGCCCTCCTGATCTCGTCGCGCGCCTGGACGATCGCCGCAACGATGTTGGGATACGCCGCACAGCGACATAGATTGCCGCTCATATATTCGCGAATGTCATCTTCCGATCCAGCATGGCCTTCGTTGATGCAACCGATTGCGGACATGATCTGACCCGGTGTGCAATAGCCGCATTGAAAGGCATCGTGGTCGACGAAGGCCTGCTGGACCGGATGCAGTTCCCCGTCCGTCGAGGCCAGGCCTTCCACCGTTGTGATCTCCCGCCCCTGGTTCATGACGGCAAAGCTCAAGCAGGACAGTACCCGCTTTCCATCGATCAGAACCGTGCAGGCGCCGCACTGACCGTGATCGCAACCTTTCTTGGTGCCGGTCAGGCCGACGTGGTCGCGCAGAGCGTCAAGCAGGCTGGTTCGATTGTCGAGCGCGAGATTGTAGGTCTGTTTGTTGATACGCATTGAAACCGCCGACAAGTCGCGCGGTTCGGCTGGCTTTGCGGACGCTGGCTGGGCAGCTCTCGTCGGGGAATTCACAAGCGGCATCGCCGCCGCCGCCGAAACAGAGGCCGTCATGAACATGCGTCTGCTCAGGCCACTGGACATCTTGGCATCGGGCATGGCTGGCTCCGGGCTGGCTGGGTCTCAAGCGGCCCAAACCAGTCGCGGAGGACAAAGTTCCCTCCTCACGAGCCTGTGATCCTTTTTCTGCTGGCGGGATCGATATAACCGGAACCTCGCCTGTCGAGCGATGGTTGTGTGCCAAGAGCCGGTGTGTGCCAAGGGCCGGAAGGAGGCGATCATGAGCGATGGTCGGCATGACAAGGACGGTGACAATGGACCTGTGTTCTCTGCGGAGCAGGCGAGACAGGGCGAGATCATCCTGCGAACGCGCACGCGTCGGGTTATGTTCATAGCCGGCTTGGTCGGTATCGTGATCCTGGCCATCGTGGTCAGGTTGGCAATCGGCTGAACCAATTCCGCCAGGCGCGAAACCGTGCCCGGTCGCCAGGAACCTTTTACGACCAGTTGTCGTTGACTGGCCACGGTCAAAACTCCTGGGAGTTCTCCCGTGGACGCGAAAACCCAAACCGAAGAATCTGAAACCGGCGACACGCACGCCACGTCACGCAGGGCCACCTCAGAGGCGGCGCCAAAGCACCGGAGAGACGTCGGTCAGGAGCACAAGCAGGATAAGCAGGCCGGAGAACCAAAGCCCAGCCTGCTGAGCTTCCCTCGGCGGCACCCTTACATATCCATCGCCATCCTGCTCGCAGTGCTGCTGATTGCCGTAGGGCTGGTCTTGTGGTGGCTGGACGCGCGTCAGTATGAATCGACCGACGATGCTTTCATCGACGCCCGCACGGTGACGATCGGTGCCGAGATATCGGGTCGTATCACCGATGTCGCGGTCACCGACAACCAGTCTGTGAAAGCCGGCGACGTGCTCTTGCGCATCGACGACAGCGACTATCAGGCAAGCCTGGCGGAAGCCGACGCCGGTGTGGCCTCGGCGCAGGCCGAGATCGTCGATGTCGGTGCACAGATCGAAGCACAAAACGCCAAGATCGATGCGGCACAGAAGCAGGTGGCGCAGGCCCAGGCCGCGCTCGAGTTTGCCAAAGCGGAGGACAAGCGCAACCGTGAGCTGCTGGCCAAGGGAACCTCCACCCAACAGCAGGCGGAACAGGCCGCTTCTACCCTGCGCCAGGACCAGGCCGCCCTCGACAGCGCCGGAGCAAACGTGGCAGCCGCGAAAAGCCAGGTCACTGTTCTGCAAGCACAGACCAAGAGCGCGCAAGCAAAGCTCAATCAAGCCAAGGCCAGCCAGGAGCAGGCCCGCACCATGCTGTCGCGCACCATCATAACCGCGCCTGTCGCCGGTCGCGCCACCAGTATCACGGCCGCCAAGGGCACCTACGCCCAGCCTGGTCAGGTGCTGATGATGTTCGTTCCCGACGAGGTCTGGGTGAAGGCTAATTTCAAGGAGACCCAGCTTGATCTGATGCGGCCGGGACAGCCCGTCGACATCGATATCGACGCCTATCCCGAAAAGAACTTCCACGGCCGCGTCGACAGCATCCAGGCGGGCAGTGGCACCGCCTTCAGCCTGCTGCCGGCCGAGAATGCCACCGGCAACTTCGTCAAGGTGGTGCAGCGCGTGCCCGTGAAGATCGTCTTCGACCGACCGCCGGGCGTGCTGCTGGGTCCAGGCCTGTCGGTGGTGCCGACAGTCAAGGTGAGATGAGCGCCGTCGAAATGGCTGGTGAACGGAGCGAAACCCGGTCCGCCGCCGGCGGGCGCAATCCGTGGCTGATCGCAGTCGTCGTCTCGATCGCCACCTTCATGCTGGTGCTCGACACCTCGATCGCCAACGTGGCGCTGCGCAACATCGCCGGCAGCCTCGCGGCCGGGATGGACGAAAGCACCTGGGTGATCACCACCTATCTGGTCGCGAATTCCGTGATCATCCCGGTTAGCGGCTGGTTGGCCAGCGTCATCGGCCGCAAGCGTTACTACATGCTTTGCGTGGCGATCTTCACCATAGCGTCGCTGCTGTGCGGCCTGGCGCCCAATCTGGAAATGCTCATCGTCTTCAGGATCCTGCAAGGCCTCGGGGGCGGCGGCATGGCACCCAGCGAACAATCCATTCTCGCCGACACCTTTCCACCCGAAAAACGCTCCCAGGCATTTGCTCTTTACGGCATTGCCGTCATCGTCGCACCGACAGTCGGGCCGACCATCGGCGGTTGGCTGACCGACCATTTCTCCTGGCACTGGATATTCTTCATCAATGTCCCGTTCGGCATCATGTCGCTTGCCTTGGTGCAGTGGCTGGTGGTCGAGCCTGATGTGCTCGAGCGCGAACGGCAGGAACGGTTGAAGGGCGGCCTCAGAATAGACTGGGTCGGTTTCATCCTGGTCGCCACGGCACTCGGCTGCCTGGAGATCTTTCTCGATGAGGGCCAGCGCAACGACTGGTTCGCATCAGGTTTCATCGTGACCTTCGCGGCGATTTCGGCGGTCTCATTTCTGCTGCTGATCCCGTGGGAATTCAGTCACCGCGATCCGATCGTCGACGTCCGCCTGCTGTTCAGCCGCCAGTTCGGCACATCGTTCCTGGTGATGATGGCAGTGGGCGCCGTGCTGTTCAGCACCACCCAGTTGATGCCGCAACTGCAGCAGACCGCCTTCAACTATACGGCGACCCTGTCGGGCCTGTCGATGATGCCGGGTGGCATCGCAATGTTGATGCTTATGCCGATTTCCGGATTTGCCGGCGCCATCGTCCAGCCCAAATACCTGATCATGGCAGGCATGTCCGTCGTCGCTGTCGCGCTCTGGCATATGACATCGCTCACCCCGGACGTCAGTTTCGGCTTCTTTGCCTTCGCGCGCATCTTCCTGATGATCGGTTTGCCCTTCCTGTTCATCCCCATCTCGACGGCGGCTTACGTCGGTCTTGCTCCGCAGCAGACGAACCAGGCGTCGGCACTCATCAACGTTGCCCGTAACATCGGCGGAAGCATCGGTGTGTCGCTGTCCAACACGGTGATAGCCCAGAACGCGCAAATCCATCAGGCAAACCTCGTCGGCCACACGGCACAGTCGTCACCGGCCTACCAGCAGGTTCTGCGTCAGGCGACCGAGCACTTCGTGGCTCAAGGCTCGCCGATGATCGACGCAAAACAGCAGGCGCTCGGCTGGATAGGACAGTTGATAGCGCGGCAGGCCTCATTGCTCGCCTATATCGATGTCTTTCGATATTGCGCGGTAGCGACCGCACTGCTCGTTCCTCTCGCCTTGCTGCTGCGCTCTCCCCGGCCCGAAAAGCGTTAGCTCGCGCCGCGGCGGTGTATGGCGCTGCCCCGCCATGCGGCCTCGGCTTCGCGAACTTATGTTGGAACCACCGCGTCGGGTCGACGTTCAGCCCTTGTTCAACAGGAGGAGCTGGCCATGCCACGAGGCGACAAATCGAAGTACACTGACAAGCAGGAGCGTAAAGCCGACCACATTGCCGAAGGTTATGAGAAGCGCGGGGTTTCCGACAAGGAGGCAGAGCGGCGCGCATGGGCAACCGTCAACAAGGACGATGGCGGTGGCAAGAAGGAAGGCGGTTCGGGCCGCGGCAAACACACGGGCCATCCGGCGGCGCACAAAGGCGGCAAAAGCGGCGGCAAGGCATCGGCATCACGGTCTGCCGCAAGCCGATCGGAATCGGCAAAGAAAGCTGCAGCGACCCGCAAGCGCAATGCGGAACACCGTGCCCATTGATCTGACGGCGGCGCTCAATGGGGCCGAACGATGGAAGGACAGGGATGAAATCGCAGCTCGTCAATGAGATCGGCGGACAAAGGACATTTGTCCTGGTGCTCGACCCAGGCGAAGAAGCGTTCGCGGCACTGACCGCCTTCGCGGTCGACCAGAAGATCGGCAGCGCGTCCCTGACCGCCATAGGGGCTTTCGAAAAAGCCACCGTGGGCTGGTTTGATCCGGACGCGAAGACCTACCGCAAAATCCCTATCGACGAACAGTGCGAGGTTCTGAGCGCGATCGGCGATGTCGCACTGGGTGATGACGATAAGCCCAGCCTGCACGTCCATGCGGTGCTGGGATTGAGCGATGGCACCACCCGGGGTGGACATCTGCTTGATGGCATCGTTCGGCCAACGCTCGAAATCACCCTGGTGGAAGCGCCCGGCCATCTGCGCCGCAGCAAGCGCCCGGATCTCGGTGTCGCGCTCATCGATCTGGACGATTGATCTACAGCCGCTCTAGCTCGTTCTCAGGCCTTCTTGCTCCGCTCAGCAGGTGCTGTGTCCGGGGCCGCTTCCCACCCGAACACGCTGCGCCCGCCAAGCAGATGCGACTGGTCGAATTCTCCCGCGACAATTTCCTTCAGGCTGAGGCCGGTGACGTATCGTTCGACTTGCCGCGACTGATCGTCGAGCCGCCTCAAGGCGCCGATTTCTTCATCGCGACCGAGCTTTGCCTTTTGCACGGCCGACTTCAGCACGCCGATCGTCTCGTCATAGACCTTAAGCGGCACAGGGAACGGGTGCCTGTCCTTGCCGCCATGCGCCAGCGAGAAGCGGCCGGGATCGGAAAAGCGGCAAGGCGCGCCATGCACCACCTCGGCAACGAGGGCCAGCGCGCGCACCGTGCGCGCGCCGACGCCGGGGACCAGAAGGAGCTCGGCGAAATCGGTGGGACCGCGGTCCGCGGCGGCGGCGATATTGCCGTGAAGACGATGCATGACGACATCGCTTTCGCGAACGTCGTGATGGGCCGGCATGACCAAATGCGGCAGCAGCGGCTGCTCCGGTTCCTGCCGGCGCCTCGGCTCCGCGCAACGCTCCAATGCTGCAAGCTCGCCCAGGATGCGATCGGGTCCGAGCTCCTGCAAAAGGTTCAGTTGCCCTTGGCGCGACGCGTCGGCGCGCCTGTCGGTCAGGTTGACGATCTCGCCTTGATTGATGCCCTCGATGGCGGCATGCGGCTGGTCGACAAAACTCTTGAGCCCCTCGGAGAGCCAATGGTAGCGGCGCGCCACCTTGCTGTCACCGTTCATGCCTTGCTGCACCACGACCCAGCGACCGTCATCGGTGACGATGAAACCATGCAGGTAAAGATCGAAACCGTCCTGGAC
>NZ_RZPL01000305.1:0-6311 GCF_004022805.1 Mesorhizobium sp. M7A.F.Ca.CA.002.04.1.1
CGCCCGAACAGACGCCTGCCGCCAACCAGCAGCACCAGCGCCAGCCCGAGCGCCACGAAGGTTGCCGCCAGGATCGCCTGGAACTTGAACTTGAAGGCAAAGCTCAACCAGGACGACACCGCCTTGTAGAGATTGCCGAACTCGTCGCGGGCGTCGGAAAACACCTGCGGGCTCAGCGCATCCGACAGCACGTAGCGCTTGGTCAAAAGATTGCGGAACAGCTCGCTGCGCATATTGCCGATCTTGTCGATCAGCCCGCTGATGCGGATCGACAGGTTCTGTGCGCTGGCAACGACCGCGTTGATCTCGGCCTTTTCCGATGCAAGCGCCTGACGCTCGCCCGTCACGATGTCGGGCTCCTGCGGCTGGCCCGCCGCCGGTGGAGGACCCAGCACCTCGATGCGATTGTTGATCTCGGTGAGCCGCGAGCGGAATACCAGCGCACTGGTGAGTGCCGCCCGCGACAGGTCCTCCAGCTGCAGACGGATCTCCACGAGTGAGGCATCGTCCTCACCGTCCTGCTGTATCTTCTTCTCGAGATCGTCCGTCTTGGCCGTTAGATCCTGGATGACCTTTTGCTGATCGGTGACCAAACCGGCCGAGCCCTGGCCGAGCGCTTGCGCCATCGCCTCAAACGAAAGCGGCGCCGAAACGACCAGCGTGAGTACCAGGATGAGACGAAGCAATCGGAAAAGCATGATTTGTTGGCGACTCATCGGCGGCAAAGGCAATTTGAAAGCCTGTCCTTGATAAAGACGGCCCTATCATGGGGCAAGCCGTCGTATCGCGAGCCCATCCGATCATTGGCCCCAACCGATCACTCACGCCGAGTGATCCCATCCCGGGCGTCGGCCAGTCGAAAGGCGATGGCGCAATATTGGCTTTGCGGATGCGGCCTGCTCTATAGTCTGCCGCATCGCCCGAACCGGATGACATCAATGGCAGAGTACTCGGCCTTTTCGCTGCTCGCGAACGCGCTCAAGGGAAACAAGGATTGGAAGCCGGCATGGCGCAAGCCTGACCCGAAGGCGTCCTATGACGTCATCATCATCGGTGGCGGCGGTCATGGGCTGGCGACCGCCTATTATCTTGCCAAGGAACACGGCATCACCAATGTCGCCGTTGTGGAAAAGGGCTGGCTCGGTTCCGGCAATGTCGGCCGCAACACCACGGCCGTGCGCTCGAATTATCTGCTGCCTGCCAACACCCGCTTCTACGAACACTCGATGAAGCTGTGGGAGAACCTGTCGCACGAGCTCAACTACAATGTCATGTTCTCGCAGCGCGGCTGCCTGAACCTGGCGCACACGCCGGCCCAGTTCGACGACTATGCAAGGCGCGGCAACGCCATGCGCCATCTCGGCGTCGATGCCGAACTGATGACGAAGGCTGAGATCAAACGCCTGATTCCGGCGCTCGATATCTCCGACAGCGCTCGCTTCCCGGTGGTCGGCGGCCTGATGCAGCGCCGCGCCGGCACCGCCCGCCACGATGCGGTGGCCTGGGGCTATGCGCGCGGCGCCGACAGGCGCGGCGTCGACATCATCGAAAATTGCGAGGTCACCGGCTTCCTGCGCGACGGCGACCGCATATCAGGCGTCACCACTTCGCGCGGCGACATCCGCGCCAGGAAGGTGGCCGTGGCGGTCGCCGGCAGCACCGGACGCGTCATGCAGATGGCCGGCATCGAGACGATGCCGATCGAGAGCCATGTGCTGCAGGCCTTCGTCACGGAATCGCTGAAGCCCTTCATCGACACGGTCGTCACCTTCGGCATGGGCCATTTCTACATGTCGCAGTCGGACAAGGGCGGCCTCATCTATGGCGGCGACATCGACGGCTACAACAGCTACGCCCAGCGCGGCAATCTGCCTGTCGTCGACGAGGTGATGAGTGAAATGCTGGCGTTGTTTCCGGGACTCGCGCGCGTGCGCATGCTGCGCTCCTGGGGCGGTGTTTGCGATATGTCGATGGACGGCTCGCCGATCATCACCGCCGGCCCCCTGCCTGGCATGTATCTCAACTGCGGCTGGTGCTATGGCGGCTTCAAGGCGACGCCGGCTTCCGGCTGGTGCTTCGCCTGGACCATCGCCAAGGACCAGCCGCACGACCTCAACGCGCCCTTCACGCTCGACCGCTTCCACCGCGGGCTGGTGATCGACGACAAGGGCCAGGGTGCAAACCCGCGGCTGCATTAGGCAATAGGTAGAGTCCAATGTTGATCACTTGCCCCTATTGCGGCCCGCGCGACGTCATCGAGTTCACCTATCAGGGTGACGGCAATCGTGAGCGTCCCGACCCCGCCTCGCAGAATTTCGAGGCGTGGAACGCCTATGTCTATGACCGGCTGAATCCGGCCGGCGACCACAATGAGATCTGGCAACATTCCGGCGGCTGCCGCGCGCATCTCAAGGTCGTGCGCAACACGCTGACGCATGAGATTTCCAGCGTTGCCTTTGCGCGGGGCGATCATGGGCCGGCCGCGCGCCGCAAGGCGGAGGACAAGGCATGAGCCCGCGCCGTGCCGACACCGGCGGCCGCATCGACCGGCTGAAAACCATCCGCTTCACCTTCGATGGCACGGCCTACACCGGCCATGCCGGCGACACGCTGGCGTCAGCCCTGCTGGCCAAGGGCGTCACGTTGTACGGGCGTTCGTTCAAATACCATCGCCCACGCGGCCTGCTCACCGCAGGCGTCGAGGAACCCAACGCGCTTGTGACGGTGCTGAAGGGCGAGGTTCGCGAGCCCAACATTCCAGCGACCATGGTCGAGATCCATGACGGGCTGGTTGCCATCAGCCAGAACCGCTTTCCCTCGCTTGCCTGGGACATCAACGCCGTCAACCAGCTCGGCGGCAAGATCCTGTCGGCCGGGTTCTACTACAAGACCTTCATGGGACCGGTGTTCGGCCCGCTCAAGGGCACGCGTTTCTGGATGTTCTGCGAACACTTCATCCGCCGCGCAGCCGGTCTCGGCAGTGCCGGATCGGCGAAAGACCCGGCCCGCTACGAACGCATGAACGCCTTTTGCGACGTGCTGGTCGTCGGCTCGGGGCCGGCCGGCCTGATGGCCACCAAGGCCGCCGCCGATCAGGGTGCGCGCGTCATGCTGGCCGATCTCGAGCCG
Organism: Mesorhizobium sp. M7A.F.Ca.CA.002.04.1.1; assembly: GCF_004022805.1. NCBI lineage: Bacteria > Pseudomonadati > Pseudomonadota > Alphaproteobacteria > Hyphomicrobiales > Phyllobacteriaceae > Mesorhizobium > Mesorhizobium sp. M7A.F.Ca.CA.002.04.1.1. The sequence continues at coordinate 3,130 of NZ_RZPL01000305.1, forward strand.
CATTTCGGCGGTTCGGCCAACTGGTCCGAGGAAACGATCGATGGCGCGCCTGCCGCCGATTGGGCGCGGCGCACCGTCGCCCAGCTCGCAGGCCGCGACAATGTCCGGCTTCTGCCGCGCACCACGGTGTGGGGTTACTACGACAACAACACGCTTGCGGCGCTCGAACGGGTCAGCGACCACAAGGAGCACCCCGGCAAGGGCGAGCCGCGCCATCGCTATTGGGCGATCCGCGCCAAATCCGTGGTCCTGGCCACTGGTGCGTTCGAGCGGCCGCTCATCTTCCCCGGCAATGACCGGCCAGGCGTGATGCTGGCGCATGCCGCCGAGCGCTATGCCAACGAATTCGGCGTGCTGCCGGGCGAGCGGATCGCGTTGTTCACCAACAATGACAGCGCCTATCGGGCGGCTGTCGCCTTGAAGAAGGCCGGCGCCGCGGTCGTCGCCATCGCCGATGTCAGGCCGGAACTTTCGCCGGAGATGCGCAAGCTGGCCGCGGAAGCCGAGGCAGAGATCTTTGCCGGCCATGCCGTCGTCGCCACCGAAGGCGGCAAGGCGCTGTCCGGCCTCAAGCTGCAGCGCTTCGACATGGCCAATGGGGCACTCATCGGTGATGCACGCAGTATCCATGCCGATTGCCTGCTGATGTCCGGCGGCTGGTCGCCGACCATCCATCTGGCCAGCCAGGCCGGCGCCAAGGCGGAATGGAACGCCGCGCGGCAAGCTTTCCTGCCGCCAGAGCCGACACAGAGCTGGATCGGCGCAGGCGCCTTCACCGGAAGCTTCTCGACGGCCGAAGCCATCGCCGAAGGCCGCGCCGCCGGCCTCGCCGCCGCAGGCGGGCAGAGCACACCGTCCATGCTGCCGACCGTCGAAGCAGTGCCTGGCGATCCCGACCCCGCCCCGGTGTTCGAGATCAGGGCCAAGGGCAAGAGCTTTGTCGATTTCCAGCATGACGTAACGGCCGAGGACGTGCGGCTGGCTCACCGGGAAGGCTTTGTCTCGGTCGAGCATCTCAAGCGCTACACCACGCTCGGCATGGCGACCGACCAGGGCAAGAGCTCCAACGTGCCTGGCCTTGCCATCATGGCCGAGGCGCTGGGCAAGCCGATCCCCGAGGTCGGCACGACACGCTTCCGGCCGCCCTTTGCTCCGGTGTCGATCGGCTCGCTGGCTGCCGAGCGTTTTGGCGACCTGAAGCCAGAACGATTGACGCCGATGCATGACTGGCATCTGGCCAATGGCGCGACGATGTATTCCGCCGGCCTCTGGTACCGGCCGATGATCTATGGGCTTTCAGGCGAAACGGTCGAGCAGGCCTATGTGCGCGAAGCCAAGGCGACGCGCGAAAGCGCCGGCATCGTCGATGTCTCGACACTGGGTAAGATCGCGGTGCAAGGCCCTGATGCCGCCGCATTCCTCGACCGCGTCTACACCAACATGTTTTCGACGCTGGCCGTCGGCAAGGCCCGCTACGGGCTGATGCTGCGCGAGGACGGCCTCGCCTTCGACGATGGCACCACCTGGCGGCTCGGCGAGCAGGATTTTCTGATGACCACCACCACGGCCAACGCCGGCAAGGTGATGCAGCATCTGGAATATTTCCTCGACGTGATCTGGCCGGAGCTGAAAGTCCACGTCACCTCGGTGACAGACGAATGGGCAGGTGCCGCGATCGGCGGCCCGAAGGCCAGGCAGATCCTCGCCGCCTGTGTCACCGGCACGTCGGTCGACAACGCCACCTTGCCCTTCATGGGCATCGTGCGCGGCGAAATATCAGGCGTGCCGGTGATGATCTGCCGGCTGTCCTTCTCCGGTGAAATGGCCTTCGAGGTCTATTCCGGCGCCGGCCATGGCACCCATGTCTGGAAAGCGCTTGTCGAAGCCGGCAAGCCGTTCGGGCTGGTCACCTACGGTCTTGAGGCATTGGGCACCATGCGCATCGAAAAGGGCCATGTCACCGGCGCCGAGATCGACGGCCGCACCACGGCGCGCGACCTGCATCTCGACTGGATGCTGTCGAAGAAGAAGCCGTTCATCGGCTCGGCGATGATGGACCGCGAAGGCTTGATCGCATCGGACCGCCTCGAACTGGTCGGCCTGATCGCTCTCGATAACCGGCCGCTCAACGGTGGCGCCCACATCGTCGAGGAGGTTGACGAAGCCAATCCGCACGACTCCATCGGCCATATCACCGCCTGCTGCTATTCGCCGGCGCTCGGCAGACATATCGCGCTGGCGCTGGTCGAGGGCGGCAAGGCACGGCACGGCACGCGCGCCCACGTCTCCGATCCCTTGCGCAACCGGTTCGGACCGGTCGAGATCGTCTCCAACCACTTCTTCGATCCGGACGGGAGCCGCATGCATGGTTGAGCACCAATCCCCGCTTGAGCCGGAATTTCACGTCGGCTCGCACGGCAATTTCGAGCATGGCGTCGAGATCATCCTGACCGAGACGAGGCCGGGCTCGATCGTGCAACTCGCCGCCTGGCCCGGCGAGGAGAAGAGGCTGATCGCAGCCATCCGCACCGTCACCGGGCTGGCGCTTCCCGATGGCGCCGGCGGCGGAGTGAGCGACGGGGTCAAGTCAGTGTTCGGCTTCGCGCCGGGAAAGTTCACCGTTGCCGACGAGGCCGAAGGGCTGGCCGCTGCCTTTGCCAAGGTGGTGACCTCGGCCATCGGCACGGTGACCGATCTCTCGCACGGCCGCACCGCCATCCGCATTGCCGGGCCGAAGGCCGAATGGGTGCTGGCGAAATTCTTCGCCATCGACTTTTCGCTGCCGGCCTTTCCCAATGGCGCCGGCCGCTCGACCGCTCATCACGACGTCTTCGCCCAGATCCAGCGCACCGGCGCCGACCAGTTCGACATCTATGTCTTCCGCTCGTTTGCACGCTCGTTCTGGAAGGCGCTCTGCCACGCCAGCGAGGAAGTCGGCTACGAGGTGCAATAGGCGGCGCCGAAAGGTCGCATCGCTCCTGCTTCTGGCATCAACGCCAGCCGTTTCTGCCGCTAGAGACTCAGGCCGCAGGCGCCCATGGTGCGAAAATGCGGCCGCCCAACCGGCCCAGGGATATGAAATCCCTTCTTCAAGAGTCGGCACATTCGTTTGGTTCGAACATCTCCATGACCGCAGAACTATCCGCCGGCGCCACGGATCGCGCCGATGTGCCGGCCAGAGC
>NZ_RZPL01000306.1:0-6310 GCF_004022805.1 Mesorhizobium sp. M7A.F.Ca.CA.002.04.1.1
GTCCTCGGTGATGGTGCCTGGTGTCACCAGCCGCACCACATCGCGGCGCACCACCGATTTGCCGCCGCGTTTCTTCGCCTCGGCCGGATCCTCGATCTGTTCGCAGACGGCAACGCGGAAACCCTGGCCGATCAGCTTCTGCAGATAGTCGTCAGCAGCATGCACCGGCACACCGCACATCGGAATGTCGAGCCCTTGATACTTGCCGCGCTTGGTCAAGACGATGCCCAGCGCCCGGCTTGCCTTCTCGGCATCGTCGAAGAACAGTTCGTAGAAATCGCCCATGCGATAGAACAGCAGCGAATCCGGGTTTGCCGCCTTGATCTCGATGAATTGCTCGATCATCGGCGTGGCGCCGGCGTGGGCGGTCGGCACCGGCGTCATCGCCTCGGGGGCGTCTGGCTCGTTCGGGCTGTGCATGTTCATGCGCCGCACGCTAGCAGATGTGATCGCGCGGTTTAATGCCGGGGCTTCGAAAAACAGGGGACGACCGGGACGGCAGGATGCCCGCAATCGCGCGTACCAACCGCGATTCCGCACGCTGGCAGTTTACACGCGGCGGCGCGTGGTCTTAATTCGGTCCGACACAAAGCACCCGCTTCAACGAGGTGCTGCACCGGTGAGGAAATCAAGTACATCATGGCCAGGAAAACCGAGAACAGCGGTCCGTCCGTCAGTGCGCAGGAAGCGCTCGAATTCCACGCCATGGGTCGGCCGGGCAAGCTGGAGGTCGTCGCCACCAAGCCGATGGCGACGCAGCGCGACCTCAGCCTCGCCTATTCGCCTGGTGTCGCGGTTCCGGTCCTGGCCATCGCCGAAGACCCCTCGCGCGCCTTCGACTACACGACGCGCGGCAATATGGTCGCAGTCATCTCCAACGGCACAGCCATTCTCGGTCTCGGCAATCTCGGCGCGCTGGCCTCCAAGCCGGTGATGGAGGGCAAGGCGGTGCTGTTCAAGCGCTTCGCCGATGTCGATTCCATCGACCTCGAGGTCGACACCGAGGACGCCGACGAGTTCATCAACTGCGTGCGTTTCCTCGGGCCCTCCTTCGGCGGCATCAATCTCGAGGACATCAAGGCGCCGGAATGCTTCATCATCGAGCAGCGGCTGCGCGAATTGATGGACATCCCGGTCTTCCATGACGACCAGCACGGCACCGCGATCATCTCCGCCGCCGGCCTGATCAACGCGCTGGAGATCACCGGCCGTGACATGAAGACCACGAAAATGGTCTGCAACGGCGCCGGCGCCGCCGGCATCGCCTGCATCGAGCTGATGAAGGCGATGGGCTTTTCGCCGGAAAACATCATCCTATGCGACACCAAGGGCGTGGTTTTCCAGGGCCGCACCGAAGGCATGAACCAGTGGAAGTCGGCGCATGCGGTGAAGACCGAGGCGCGCAGCCTCGCCGAGGCGCTCGACGGCGCCGACGTCTTCCTCGGCCTCTCCGCCAAGGGCGCGCTGACCACCGCCATGGTGCAGTCGATGGCCAAGAACCCGATCATCTTCGCCATGGCCAATCCCGATCCGGAAATCACGCCGGAGGAAGTGGCCGAGATCCGCACCGACGCCATCATGGCCACCGGCCGTTCGGACTATCCGAACCAGGTCAACAACGTGCTCGGCTTCCCCTATATCTTCCGCGGCGCGCTGGATGTCAGGGCAACCACCATCAATGACGACATGAAGATCGCCGCCGCCCAGGCGCTGGCGGCACTGGCGCGCCAGGACGTGCCCGACGACGTCGCCGCCGCCTATCAGGGTAATCGGCCGAAATTCGGCCCCAACTACATCATCCCGGTGCCGTTCGACCCGCGCCTGATCTCGGCCATTCCGATTGCGGTCGCCAAGGCGGCGATGGATTCAGGCGTCGCCCGCAAGCCGATCCTTGACCTCGACCGTTACGCGCAGGAACTGTCGGCCCGCCGCGACCCGATCGCCTCGACCCTGCAGCGCATCTACGACCGCGTGCGCCGCCAGCCCAAGCGCATCGTCTTCGCCGAGGGCGAGGAGGAACAGGTCATGCGCGCCGCCGTCTCCTATGTGAACCAGAAGCTCGGCACCGCCATCCTGCTCGGCCGCGACGACGTCATCAAGGAAAACGCCAAGCACGCCGGCATCGATCTCAACAAGCAAGGCATCGAGATCATCAATGCAAGGCTGTCGCGCCGCAACGGCATCTACACCGACTACCTCTACGAGCGCATGCAGCGCAAAGGCTTCCTGTTTCGCGACTGCCAGCGGCTGATCAACAACGATCGCAACCACTTTGCCGCCTGCATGGTGGCGCTGGGTGACGCCGACGGCATCGTCACCGGCGTCACCCGCAACTATTCGACCGCGCTCGACGACATCCGCCGCGTCATCGATGCCAAGCCCGGCCACCGCGTCATCGGCGTCTCGATCGTGCTGGCGCGGGGCAAGACCGTGCTGGTCGCCGACACCGCCGTGCACGATATGCCGAACGCCGAGCAGATCGCCGACATCGCCGAGGAGGCGGCAGGCTTTGCCCGCCGCATGGGTTATGAGCCGAGGCTCGCCATGCTCGCCTATTCCACCTTTGGCCATCCGCAGGGCGAACGCTCCGAGCGCGTCCAGGAAGCCGTGCGCATCCTCGACAAGCGCCGCGTCGATTTCGAATATGACGGCGAAATGGCCGCCGACGTCGCCCTCAACGCCCGCGCCATGGCGCAATATCCGTTCATCCGCCTGACCGGCCCGGCCAATGTGCTGATCATGCCGGCGTTCCACTCGGCCTCGATTTCGACCAAGATGTTGCAGGAACTCGGCGGCTCGACGGTGATCGGGCCGCTGCTGGTCGGCCTGAACAAGCCGGTTCAGATCGTGTCGCTGAATGCCAAGGACAGCGATATCGTCAACATGGCGGCGATCGCGGCGTACACGGCGGGGACTTGAGGGGCTGGCCTCAGCGGTGAGTCCGCGAGGCGTTCAGCCCGGCGCGAATACGCGCGCGGCCTCGACGACCTCGTCCACCTGATCCTGCCGCAGCAAGTCGATCGGGACGCGGCCGTCGAGCTGCGCCGAGGGCCGCGTCAGCCACAGCCATGCGAGCCTCGGATTGGTGATCAGGGATAGCACGTCGCGAATGCCTGCAACCGGCCGGCCGTCGACGAACTGCGCCAGCGGGAAGACATGTTTGCGGCCGCCCTTGCGCAAGGCGATGACCTCACCCCGCCGCTGCCAGCGGTGCAGGGTCGAGCGGGCGATGCGCAGATGCTCTTCCAGATAGGTCGAACCGGCGACGCGGCCGGCCCAGTCCTCGATCAGCATCGATTCGAGATCGTCGGACTTTGGCAGCGAAGGAGGCTCGACATCGGCCAACGGGGTCGTCGGCGGATTTGTCACGCCGGCAATACCGGCTTCGCTGCGGCGCGCGGCTTCCGCCGCCAGCGCGCGCACGAATTTCGACGCCAGGCCGGGCAGGTCGGCATGGATGGCGTCGATGGCGCGCCGGTGCTTCGGTGACAGCAAGGTGACGGCGGACGCTATGCTGCCGGCGATCTTGCCGACCGAGACCATGGTGGGCTTGTTGATGGCCTCGTCATAGTGGGCAAGTGCACGTTCGACGTCTTCCGCGACCATCTCCGCGAAGTCGTCCTGCTTGAGGCCCTGGATTTGAAATCTGTTCATGCATCTGTCTTCTGGCCGCGCGCTCCCCCTCAGCTGCGGCCGATTGTTGAACTTCTAGTGCGGAAAACGGAAATCGCGGCGGCAACGAATCCTGCCGCCCGACAGCATGCTGTCCAGCATTTCTTGACACCCCAACTGACTGAGGGCGCACCGAAATGTCAGTCGCGGGACGCCCAGATTGCGTGTAGGTGCGATGTATGACAACTGCGCGACGGTGAGGGGCGGCAGCTTGACGGTTGTTAAAGCAATCCCGCCTGCTCAGCCTCGCGGCGCAGATTCTGCCGGGGCCTGGGGCCGATCTGCTGGATCACCAATCCGGCTGCCAGTGAGCCAAGGTCGCCGCAAGTCTGCAGGTCGCGGCCTTGCGTGTAGCCATGCAGGAAGCCGGCGGCATAGAGATCGCCGGCGCCCGTCGTGTCGACCAGTTCCTTGATGGCGGTCGCCTTGATCACCACGGTCTCGTCGCCGCGCACGATCACCGAGCCTTTTTCCGAGCGGGTGACGGCGGCGATCCGGCAATCCTTGCGGATCTGGGCCAGCGCCTCGTCGAACGACGATGTCTGGTAGAGCGACTTGATCTCGTGGCTGTTGGCAAAGACGATGTCGACCGTGCCCGAACGCATCAGCTCGAGGAATTCGTCGCGGTAGCGGTCGACGCAGAACGAATCCGACAGCGTCATCGACACTTCGCGGCCTGCTGCGTGCGCCAGCTTCGCCGTCTGGCGGATCGCTTCCTTGGCGCGCGGCGGGTCCCACAGATAGCCTTCGAAATAGGTGACCTTGGCGCCAGAAGCCTTATCGGCCTCGACATCCTCCGGCCCAAGCTCGACGCAGGCGCCGAGATAGGTGTTCATCGAACGCTCGCCGTCAGGGGTGACGAAGATCATCGACCGCGCCGTCGGCGGCTCGCCCTTGAGCGGCGTGGTGTCGAAGGCGACGCCCTGTGCATGGATGTCGTGGGCGTAGATTTCGCCCAGCGCATCGTTGGAGACCTTGCCGAAGAAGGCGGCGCGGCCGCCGAAGCTGGCGACGCCGGCCGCCGTGTTGCCGGCGCTGCCGCCGGACGCCTCGATCGCCGGGCCCATGCGGCTGTAGAGCAGTTCGGCGCGTTGTGTGTCGATGAGGTTCATCGCGCCCTTGATGATGCCGTTGGTCTCGAGGAATTCCTCGTCGCACTGGGCGATGATGTCGACAATGGCATTGCCGATGCAAAGCACGTCATAATCCGGCATCAAAATCTCCGCCAAAAACCCGAGCCGGCTTCTTGCCACGCCGGCCCGGCGCGGGTCTAGCGATTTGAAACCGGTTTGCCTAGGGCGTGACACGCAACTTTGGCGGAACAGGCAAAGGGGCATCAGCCGCGAGGCGCTATGACAATTCGACCGTGGCCGAAGCATTTCATCGCCGCACCGCCTATAAGCCTGGATCAGACGATCCCGCTTCGAAGGCGAGCCAGCCCCCAATGTCTACAAAAAGCATGTCGACGAAGAACGAGCCTGCAAAAAACGATCTGACCACCGACCTGGTACTGCTCGTCGTGCTGGCAGTGCTCTGGGGCGCCTCCTACACCTTCATCAAGATCGGCGTCGAAACCATCCCGCCGGTCACCTTCATTGCCGCCCGCACCCTGATCGCCGGCGGCATCCTGTTGGCCATCATCCGCTGGCGCGGGCTCGCCTTGCCGGGCGATGCTGCAAGCTGGCGCCGCTTCGCCTTCCAGGCCTGCCTCAACAGCGTTATTCCGTTCACCCTGATCGCCGCGGCCGAACGCTCGGTCGATGCCGGCCTCGCCACCATCCTCAACGCGACCTCACCGATCTTCACCTTCCTCTTGACCGCGCTCATCACCCGCCACGAGCCGGTCACCTTGCGCAAACTGATCGGTGTGGGCGCCGGCATTGCCGGCATCTGCCTCATTATCGGCACGCAGGCGCTGGGTGGCCTCGGTCATGAATTGTGGGCGCAATTGGCAATCGTCGCCGCGACGGTCTGCTATGCCGGGGCCGCCATTTTCGGCCGCGGTTTCAAGGGCCTCGACCCAATGCTACCGGCCGCCGGTTCCATGCTGTGCGGCGCCGTCATCCTCGTGCCGCTCAGTCTGGTGTTCGACCAGCCGTGGACGCTGGCGCCATCGACCGCGTCGATCCTGGCCCTGCTCGGCCTGTCGGTCTTTTCCACCGCGCTGGCCTTCGTTATCTATTTCCGCCTCATCCACACGCTGGGTTCGGTCGGCACCACCTCGCAGGCCTATCTGCGCGTGCCGATCGGCGTCGGCATCGGCGCTCTCTTCCTCGGCGAAAGTCTTGGTTCGACGGCATGGCTGGGCATGGGTTTTGTCGTGGCCGGGGTCGCTGCCATGACCATCCCGGTTCGAAAGCCGGCGTTTGCGCGGTAAACGCCAGCCCGCTTGTGCTCATGGCCTGCGCTGCCTATCTCGGAAGCATCCGCCTTTTAGGCGGCGTCCGCTAACCGGGGGTGTGACAAGGTGATTTTCGACGCTGCCCGCGCTGCGGCCCTCGAGCTGATTTCGCCTCCCTTCCGGGCCGTGTTCGTCAAGACGCTGGGCTTGACCGTGCTGGCACTGGTGGCTCTGTGGTTCGGCCTGACCAGCCTCGTCGAGTGGCTGGCGCTGCCGTGGCTGCAGACGCTGTTGCCC
>NZ_RZPL01000307.1:0-6303 GCF_004022805.1 Mesorhizobium sp. M7A.F.Ca.CA.002.04.1.1
CAGACAAGTCAGTCTCGCTGGCGCTGACCGGCACCGGCGACGTGCTCGAACCCGAATTCGGCGTCATGGCCATCGGTTCGGGCGGCAATTACGCGCTGGCCGCGGCCCGCGCGCTGATGGACAGCGACAAGGATGCCGAGGAGATCGCCCGCAAGGCGATGCAGATCGCATCCGACATCTGCGTCTACACCAACAACAATTTCGTCGTCGAAACGCTCGATGCCGCCTGAAGAGGTGGTGACCTATGATTTTCGGCCGGTGACGGAGAAAGACCTGCCGATGATCGCCGGCTGGCTTGCCCAGCCGCATGTTGCAGAGTGGTGGGACGATCCGGAGACGGAAATCGCCGGGATTAGCGATCATATCGACTCGATTTCCGTCGAGCCGCTGATCGTCGAGCTCGACGGCAAGCCGATCGCCTATCTGCAGAGCTACGACCCGCATCTGGAAGACGACCACCCCTACGCCGACCAGCCGTTCGGCACGCTCGGCATCGACGTGTCGATCGGCGTGCCGGAGCTGGTCGGGCGTGGCCATGGCTCGGCGATCGTGCGCCAATTCGTCGAACAGCTTTTCGAGGAAGGTGTTCCGCGCGTCATCATCGACCCGGATCCCGCCAATGTCAGGGCGATCCGCGCCTACGAAAAGGCCGGCTTTGTTGCCTTTGACACCAGAACATCGGAGTACGGGCCAGCCCTGATGATGGCGCGCGACGCGACGCAGGAGCCCAATTGATCAGCGCCGAAACCCTCGACAAGGCAGTCGCGAAAGGTTTGATCTCGCAGACCTTGCGCGATCAGTTGGAGGCCATGGAACGCGCGGTCGCTCTCGCCCCCGAGGCCAGGCGCGCCGATGATGAGAGTGACGAGGGTGACGAGGAAAACCTGCGGCTGGTCGGCGGCGGCAACGATCTGTTCGTCACCGTGGGAACCGTTCTGCTCAGCGCCGGCTTCTTCTTTGTCCTCACCACCTTGCTTCCAGGCCAGACATTCTGGATCGCCGGCATCTTCGCGGTTTTCGCCTGGGGGCTCGCCGAAATCGTCACGCGTCAGCACCGGATGAAGCTATCGTCGTCCGTGCTTGCCCTGATTTTCATGGCCGCCATTCTGGCCGCTCTGGCGCTGCAAGTGGAGGCCAGCTTCGGCATACGCAAGCCGGAAACCATCTGGCAGCTATTGGCGTTGCGCCAGACGGCGTCCCGGGCCGGATATCTGTTCCTGGGCGGAGGAATAATCGCGGCGGCGATCTATTTCTGGCGCTTTCGCGTCCCCATCATTGCCGGGACTATCGCCATCGCCTTCACACTGCTTGCCTTCCTGCAAACGGCGATAATCCTGTATGACAGTGTGACAACCGGCGCGATTGCGCCGCCGCGCCTCGAGGACGTTCCCGAATTGCTTCGCGCGGCCCTTTACATGCCGCTGATCTGCGGCCTGATCGTGTTCGCAACGGGTGTCGCTTTTGACATTTACGACAGGGATCGACGCAAGATCTGGTCCGATTGCGCTTTCTGGCTGCATGTCGTCTCGGCGCCGATGCTGGTGCATCCGCTCTTTATCATGGCAACCGGCCAAAACGTCGTATTCGGACATATCGCGCCGGATGCCAATGCAACCATCATGCTGACGATTCTGATCCTTGGCTTCCTCTATGTCGCGCTGGCCATAGACCGCCGTTCGCTTCTGGTTCCTACATTGGCTTACTTCGGCTCGCTGGGCATCTATTATCTGGTGAATTCCGCCTCCGATTCGACGGGCATCCCGCCTTTTGCCTTGATCCTGGTCGTTGTTGGCGCGCTGATTATTCTGTTCGGGGCCGGCTGGCAGCGTATCCGGCGGATTGTGGTCAACCTCACCTTGCCGGCGGCCGTGATCCGCCGGCTGCCGCCGCTGAAGGCGTGACAGGGCTTTGTGATGGTCGAGACGGCGACGCGAAACGAGGGGGAATGAATCGATGACGACACCGGCCACGGAAAACAGCTATTCGGCCTACGAAGACAGCTGGCGGATGGGGCTTCTGCTGGTGCTTGCCCTGGTCATCTTCCAGGCCGGGGCGCTCTACGGCATGGGGCGGACGCCGATCTGCACCTGCGGCTACGTCAAGCTCTGGCATGGCGTGGTGAACAGTTCGGAGAATTCCCAGCACATTTCGGACTGGTACACCTTCTCACACATCATCCACGGCTTCCTGTTCTATGCGCTGGCGCGGTTCCTGTTCCCGCGTTCGCCGATCGGCCTGAGGCTGGCGTTCGCCGTCTTCATCGAGGGCGGCTGGGAGCTGCTGGAAAACAGCCCGTTCATCATCGACCGCTACCGCGCCGGCACCATTTCGCTCGATTACTATGGCGACAGCATCATCAATTCGGTGTCGGACACACTGGCCATGGTGCTGGGATTTGTGATGGCGCGAAGGCTACCTATATGGGTGATCGTCAGCCTCGCCATCATCTTCGAACTCGGCACCGGCTACCTCATCCGGGACAATCTGACACTCAACGTGATCATGCTGCTGCATCCGTTCGAGGCCATCAAGCAGTGGCAAAGTGGAATTTAGTGATATGAGCACATTTTCTCCCCGCGAAATCGTTTCGGAACTCGACCGCTTCATCATCGGCCAGAAGGACGCCAAGCGCGCCGTGGCCATTGCCTTGCGCAACCGCTGGCGCCGCCAGCAGCTGGAAGGCCAGATGCGCGAAGAGGTGATGCCCAAGAACATCCTGATGATCGGGCCGACCGGCGTCGGCAAGACGGAAATCTCGCGCCGCCTGGCGCGGCTGGCCGGTGCGCCCTTCGTCAAGGTCGAGGCGACCAAGTTCACCGAAGTCGGCTATGTCGGCCGCGATGTCGAGCAGATCATCCGCGACCTGGTCGAGATCGCCATCGGCCTGGTGCGCGAGAAGATGCGTGAGGACGTCAAGGCGCGCGCCCACGTCAACGCCGAGGAACGTGTGCTGGAAGCACTGGTCGGCAAGACGGCGAGCCCGGCCACCCGCGACAGTTTCCGCAAGAAGCTGCGCGACGGCGAGCTCGACGACAAGGAAATCGAGGTCGAGGTTGCCGACACCGGCAGCGGCGGCATGCCCGGATTTGAAATCCCCGGCATGCCGGGCGCCAATATCGGCGTGCTGAACATCAACGACATGCTGTCGAAGGCGATGGGCGGCAAGAAAACCAAGATGCGCAAGACGACGGTGAAGGAGTCCTACGACCTGCTGGTCAATGACGAGTCCGACAAGCTGCTCGATCAGGACGAGGTGGTGCGCCGGGCGCTCGATGCCGCGGAAAACGACGGCATCGTCTTCCTCGACGAGATCGACAAGATCGCGGCGAGATCGGACATTTCCGGCGGGCCCTCGCGCGAAGGCGTGCAGCGCGACCTGCTGCCGCTGGTCGAAGGCACCACGGTGGCGACCAAATACGGACCGTTGAAGACGGATCACATCCTGTTCATCGCCTCCGGCGCCTTCCACGTCTCGAAGCCGTCCGACCTGTTGCCGGAATTGCAGGGCCGCCTGCCGATCCGCGTCGAACTGCGGGCGCTGGAGAAGGACGATTTCGTGCGCATCCTGACCGAGACCGAGGCCAGCCTGATCAAGCAGTATATCGCGCTGATGAAGACCGAGGGCGTCGAGTTGACCTTCACCGACGACGCCATCGATTCGCTCGCCGGCATCGCCGTCGATCTCAACGCCAGCGTCGAGAACATAGGCGCCAGGCGCCTGCAGACGGTGATGGAGCGGGTGCTGGACGAAATCTCCTACGATGCGCCCGACCGCAACGGAACGAGCGTCACTATCGACGCCGCCTATGTCGAAAAGCATGTCGGCGATCTGTCCAGGAATACCGACCTGTCGCGGTTCATCCTTTAAACGACGGCGCCGAAACGTTCCGGCGCCGGTCCAGGCAACATTTTCCGGCAAGCAAAATCATGTGTGGCCAGATGGTACCATCTGGCCACCTTTCGTCCTGCCGGGTGAAGGGGCGCTCTCGACTCGACCAAGAGCTTTACCTAGTTTGCGCGGCAATTCTCGATCTCTAGGTTGACGCAATTCCGGAAAACCGTTTCACACTTTTCCTGGAATTGCTTGGGCGGCGGGTGCATGAAAAAACTGATCCTGGTCATTCTCGGCTTGACGCTGGCGGCGACGCTGTTCGCCGCCGAGGCAGCGACATTGGTGCCGCCGGGAAATCGCAATGCCGTGCAGCCCGACATTCCCGGCGCCTCCAGCCGGCGCACGCAGGCGACCAACACCAGCTTCCAGGCGAAGTACCGCAAGGTCTATGCCCTGCTGCAGAACGACGCCGATCTGCGCGCCAAGATCAGGAAGGCGGCGGCCGCCTACGGCATCGATCCCCTGCACATTGTCGGCGCCATCGTCGGCGAGCACACCTACAATGTCGATGCTTATGACCGGCTGCAGACCTACTATGTCAAGGCGATCTCCTATCTCTCCAGCAAGCTGTCCTTCGCCTATGACGGCGAGGACATCACCGACTTCGTGCAGCGGCCGGAATTCAAGAAATGCGCGGGGATGTCCGACAGCTACGATCTGTGGGAATGCCGCGAACAGGTGTGGAACCGTTCGTTTCGCGGCAAGTCGGTCGGCGGGACCAGCTTTCCCGACGACCGCTTCGGCGCCACCTTCTTCCAGCCTTATTATGCCGGCCAGACCTTCGGCCTCGGCCAGCTCAATCCGCTGACCGCCCTGCAGATGAGCGATCTGGTGCACAAGGTTTCGGGCCTGCCCAAGCTCGACGTCGGCGATCCCAATTCGGTCTACAAGACCATCATGGATCCCGACCTGACGCTGCCCTACGTCGCCGCGACGATCAGGAAATCGATCGATGCCTATAAAAGCATTGCCGGCTTCGACATTTCGGGCAATCCCGGGCTGACCGCCACGCTCTACAATGTCGGCAATCCGGAGCAGCGCGCTTATGCGTTGAAGGCGGAGAACGACAGGCGCCGCGCCGCCGGTGAGCCCGAAAAGCTGCCGGAAGAGAATTATTATGGTTGGCTGGTGAACGACAAACTGCCGGAGCTGAAGGCGCTGTTTTAGGGCTGGGGTTCAGAGCCTTTACCTGCCCCTTGTAGGGCAGGTCGGACCGAAGGTCAGGGGCGGTGCCGCACTCCCATCCCGCAGCTGCGCAGCGGCCCCCAAAAAGGGGGAGCGTAGGCTCAGGCGGCCAACAACGACTTCAGCTTCACATCCGGTGATCCCAGCGCTTCCGGCGCCGGCTTGGCCCGCTTGGCGATCAGCATTTCGGCCAGCCTGATGTCGCGGGCGACCGCGTTGCCGGGGCCGATGCCGCTGGCCGCGACCAGCCTGCCGTCTTCAGCCAGATGGAAGAGGATGAAGGCGCCGTCGCCGAGATCGCGGCGCACGGTGTTTTTGCCCTCGTCGGAGAGCCCGGCGATCTGCAGCGACAGACCATATTGATCCGACCAGAACCACGGCACCGCCGCATGCGCCTCGCCGGCGCCGAGCATGTTCCTGGCCGCCAGCGCGCCCTGTTCCTGGGCGTTGCGCCAGGCTTCCAGCCGCACCCGGCGGCCGCCATAGACGGCGAGCGGAAACGAGCAGCAATCGCCGGCGGCAAAGATGTCGGGATCGCAGCTGCGCAGCTCGGCATCGACTGCAATTCCATTGTCGATCGTCAGCCCCGCTTCGGCCGCAAGCCCGGCCACCGGCACGGCGCCGATGCCGATGATCGCGAGGTCGGCGACGATTTCCCGGCCGCCGGCAAGTGTGGTGCGCACCTCGTTGCCATCGTCGGCGATGGACGCGATGCCGTCGCCGCACAGGATGTCGACGCCCTCGGCGACATGCGCCTCATGGATGATTTCCGCGATCTCCGCCGGCACGCCGCGAATCAGGATGCGAGGCTGCGCCTCGATGACGGTGACCGCGGCACCGAGCTTGCGGGCCGCGGCGGCGAGTTCGAGGCCGATAAAGCCGCCGCCGATGATGGCGATACGGTTGCCGAGGGTGAGATGCGCGCGAATGGCGAGCGCATCAGCGAAGGTTCTGAGATAGACGCAGCGCGGACCCAGGCCCGGCATCGGCAGCTTGCGCGGCGTCGAACCGGTTGCCAGCAGGAGCTTGTCGTAAGGCAGGACCGATCCGTCCGACAGGCGCACAGTATGCGCCGCGCGGTCGATCGCGACGGCCTGGACGGAATGGATATGCCGGATCGACTTCTCGGCCAGAATTGCGTCGCTGGCGATCGCCTTGATCCCGGGCGCATCGCTGGCCATCGCCTCCTTGGACAGAGGCGGGCGCTCATAGGGCAGATGCGGCTC
>NZ_RZPL01000308.1:0-6279 GCF_004022805.1 Mesorhizobium sp. M7A.F.Ca.CA.002.04.1.1
GCCTAGGGTAGTCGGCTGGTCAGCGCCCCGGACACGCGCGCGGAGAAGCGCGACGGCAGGCGTTTTCTGTCCTGCAGCACGAACCCCTTGTAGGCCGGATCGCCAAAAAGCTCTTCCATGGCGTGGCTCATATCAATGTTTTGGGTTTTCGGCAATTGGAAGCTGCCTTCGCAGAACTCGGGTTCCTCGTCCTCACTTCCACACCTTCAGGGGGAGAGGAAGGAAGCCAAGATCGGAGAACGCGCCGCTCAGATCACTTCAAACACAAAAGTCTTCACCAGCGCATCCGGCTCGGCGATCGCATAGCAGCGGAACCACGGGCTTTCCTCGACCGGCCGCCATTTCCCAGTCTGCTCCAACTCATCGAACACCGCCTGGAAGCCGCCGCTCTCGAACACCCGGTCGCGCACGGTGAAGATCGCATGGCCGCCCTTGCGGGTGATGCGCACCAGTTCGTGCAGGCCTGTCGCCGGCGCATGGCTGATGGTGAACACGCCTGTCGAGAAGAAGGCGCGGAAATACCCGTCCGGCCACGGCAGCGGACCGCCCAGCATTGCCTGCTTCAGTTCGCTGTAGGCATTGCGGCTGCCGGCGATCTTCAGCATATCGTCCGAGAGGTCGAGCCCCGCAATGTCGCGGTAGCCGAGCGCATTCAGCGACGGTCCCGACAGGCCGGTGCCGCAGCCGGCATCGAGCAACGGGCCATCGCCCGCCGGCACATGGCGCGCCACCCAGGCGGTGATCAGGAAAGGCAGGAGGTAGCCGAGCGAGGCGGTCTCGCTGTCATAGGTCCCGGCCCATGCGGCATAGGCCTCTTCAAGCGCTTCCGGCGTGTCGGCCGTATAGACGGAATCCAGCGCCGCATTGGCTTTGTCGACGATCATGGGACCTCCTCAACGGGAATGCTCGGGGATCGTAGCGCTGCCTTGGCCGAAAAACTATTCCTCGTGCTGGCGGCGCAGCCGCCGTTCCAGCGCCCTGAGCGCCAGCGACAGGCCGACGGTCAGGATGAGGTAGATGTAGGCTGTTATCGAATAGGTCTCGAAGAAGCGAAAGGAGCCGGCGGCGTAGACCTTGCCCATCTGCGTGATGTCGGCAACGCCGAGCACCGAGACCAGCGAGGAATCCTTGACCAGTGCGACGAAATCATTGCCGAGGGGCGGCAGGATGGTGCGGATCGCCTGTGGAAACACGATGAGCCGGAAACGCTGCGCGCGGGTCAGCCCGAGCGCCTTCGCCGCTTCGATCTGGCCCTTCTCCACCGCCTGGATGCCGGCCCGGAAAACCTCCGAGATGAAAGCCGAATAGCCGATGGTCAGCGCCATGATGGCGCGCCACAACAGCGACACGTCGCGCACCAAAAGCTCGCCGAACAGGCCGGCGCTTTGCAGCGGCGCGGTCAGCGCGTTCCAGGCCGCGACGAAGGCCGGCGCGCCGGCAAAGGCGATCCAGAACAACAGCACCAGGATCGGCACGCCGCGGATGATCTCGACATAGAAGCGCGCGATCTGGCGCAGCCAGCGCGAACCCGACATTCCCATCAGCGCGATGCCGAGCCCAATGGCCGACGCCAGCACGAAGGCAATCACGGTGACGAAGATGGTGACGCCGATGCCCTTGGCGACCGTGGCGAACACCTGGGCATAGAGATTGCTGGTGGCGACGAAGACGGCCACCGCGATCGCGATGGTCACGGCCACGACGAGCCACCAGGGGAAGTCGGCTTTGGAGGAAGAGGCGGGAGGCATCAAAAGGATTGCGCCAAGGCAGCCCCCTCTGGCCTGCCGGCCATCTCCCCCTCAAGGGGGGAGATTGGCAGCTTCGTCGACGGCACTCTTTTTACAACTTTGGTGATTGGTGAAAGCGGAAAAAACAGCCAATCTCCCCCCTTGAGGGGGAGATGCCCGGCAAGGCAGAGGGGGGCGTTCAAGCGCGAAGTCAGTGCGAAATCACTGCCCCATCTTGTAATCAAGAAACCACTTCTTGTTCAGCGCATCGAACGTCCCGTCCGCCTTCAACGCCGCAATCGCCGCATTGACCGGCTTCACCAGGTCGGAACCCTTCGGGAAGATGAAGCCGAAATCCTCGGTGCCGAGCGGTCCGCCGATCAGCTTCAGCTTGCCCTCGGAGGCGTCGACATAGCCCTTCCCCGCGGTGCCGTCGGTCAAGACGACGTCAACGTCGCCGGATTTCAGTGCCTGCACCGTGGCGCCGAAGGTCTCGAACAGCTTGATGCGCGGGTTCTGCTCATTGCCGTCGAGCACGCTGTAGACGGCGGTGTAGAAGGGCGTGGTACCGGCCTGCGCGCCGATCAGCCCATCCTTGAAGGCGCCGAAGGTCTTGGCGTCGGTGAAACGGCTTTCATCGCCGCGCACCAGCATGAACTGTTCCGAGCGCATATAGGGGTCGGAGAAATCGACCTTCTCCTTGCGGTCGTCCTTGATGGTGATGCCGGTCATGCCGATGTTGTACTGGTTGTCGGAAACCGCCTGGATCATCGCGTCCCAGGATGTGTTCTGGTACTCGACGGCGAAATTCAGCCGCTTGGCGATCTCGTTCATCGCATCATATTCCCAGCCGATCTGCTTGCCGGTCTTGGCATCGATGAACTGCAGCGGCGGATAGGCGTTTTCGGTCACAACCACCACCTTTTTGCCGCCGAGGTCGGGCAGCGCCTGCGCAAAGGCGGCAACGGGTACCAGGACGAGGGCAAGCAGGCCTGCCAGCAGCAGTTTCGATTTGGTCATGACACACTCCCCGGAAATTGAAGGACCCGGGCACGGCCGGGCTTGTAGGAAAATCCGGCGCCGACTTTAGCTTTCCGCAAGCGTCATGCAAGACGGTCCGCTGCGTCAGCGCGCGCGAAAAGGGATTCCGATGCCTTCATTTCCGGGATTCAGGAATGAACGGTGTCGCGGCAGCGATCAGCTCCGCTTCACGATGCCGGCATCCGCCTTGCGCAAGCCGGAGACGAACCGTGTCAGCGTGCGGTGCAGGGATTTCAACTCGTCGGCATCCAGCGGCAGGTTGCAAAGCATCGCCGCCGGCACGCTTTTGGCCTGCTCACGCAACGCTTGTCCCTTCGCTGTCGGCTCGACCAGAACCCGGCGCTCGTCGGCGGGGTCGCGCCGGCGTGTGACCAGGCCACCGGCCTCCAGCCGCTTGAGCAGCGGCGTCAGCGTCGCCGAATCCAGCCCGAGCGCTTCGCCAAGCTCGCCGACCGTGCTTGGAGCCCGTTCCCAGAGCGCCAACATGGCCAGATATTGCGGATAGGTCAGGCCGAGCGGATCGAGCAGCGGGCGGTAGAGCTTCGTCATCAGCCCGCTTGCCGAATAGAGCGCGAAGCAGAGCTGTTGGTCGAGCCGCGGAACGTGAAACGTCCCGGTGGCCTCCGCCGGGACGTCCCTGGTGCTCTTTGTCGTCTTTTCCGTCATGCCGCCTTTACCGAAAGCGCTACGTCGACATTGCCCCTGATGGCGTTGGAATAGGGGCAGATCTTGTGCGCCTCCGATACAAGCGCTTCCGCCGCCGCCTGATCAAGGCCTTTCGTTTCCGCCGCGAGCGCGACACCGAGCTTAAAGCCTTCGCCATCGGGAAGCAGGCTGACGGTGGAGGTTACCCCGGCATCCGTCAGCGACAGCTTCTGTTTGCGCGCGACAAAGCGGATGGCGCTTTCGAAGCAGGCGGCATAGCCGATAGCGAACAGTTGCTCGGGATTGGTGGCGCCCCCCGGCCCGCCGAGTTCTTTGGGCATTGCCAGATCGACCTTGAGCAGACCGTCGCTGGTCTCGCCATGGCCGGCGCGGCCGCCGGTGACGTGAGCCTGTGTGGTGTAGAGTGCCATATCAAATCTCCAATTACTTTGTGCGCGATTATTTAGTTCACAAAGTAATGCGCCGTCAACAGCCGGATCCTGTGTCTGGCGCTGAAAGCGTTCACAGTCTGGTGAAACGAAAAAAGGCGGCCGAAGCCGCCTTTTTGAATGGGATTTCCGAAAACCTTATTCGGCAGGGGTCGCTTCTGCGGCGGCCTTGGCTGCTGCTTCGGCCTCGGCGGCGGCCTTCTTCTCGGCGGCGTCCTGGGCGGCCTTCTCGACGGCCAGGGCCTCGGCTGCTGCCACCTTCTCGGCTTCGATACGGGCCTTCTCGGCGTTCAGCGCATCGCGCTCCTCATCGTTCAGCTTGCGGGCGCGCACGCCGGTGTTTTCAGAAATACGGGCCGATTTGCCGCGACGATCGCGCAGGTAGTAGAGCTTGGCGCGACGCACCTTGCCGCGGCGAACGATCTCGACGCCTTCAACCATCGGCGAGTAGACCGGGAACACGCGCTCGACACCTTCGCCGTAGGAAATCTTGCGAACCGTGAAGTTCTCCTGGAAGCCGGCGCCGGCGCGGGCGATGACGACGCCCTCATAGGCCTGGACGCGGGTGCGGGTGCCTTCGGTCACGCGGACCTGGACGCGCACGGTGTCGCCGGGCTGGAATTCGGGAAGCTTGCGCTTGGCTTCGATCTTGGCGGCCTGTTCGGCCTCGAGCTGACGGAGAATATCCATCTCAAAAGTCCACTTCTTGTTCTTCCGACAGTCAGAGCGTCCGACACTCGCCTTGCAGTTCCATTGACCGCTTGGCTATGCCTTTTGTCTCCAAGACATTTGTCTTTGAAACATCAGGCAGGGGCGACTACACCGTCATTGTTGACGGGTCCGGCAGATTCTTTCTGGCCGGTACGGGCGGGCACATACAGCTATTTCGCCGCTTTGTCACGCCTTGGGCGCGCATTTTCTGCTCGCATGGCACCATCGTAATCCTGCCGTGCCGGGTTGCGCCGGTCGTTCAGGCTTTCTAAAGCCTGAAATAACACAGTTTTGAGCGGCCGCAATTCATGTCTGTCTTCGATGCCATCGTGCTGTTTCTAGCGGGCTTTCTGTCAGGCGCCGCCAATGCGGTCGCCGGTGGCGGCACCTTCATCACCTTCGGCGCCATGACGTTGGTCGGCCTGCCGCCGATCGTTGCCAACGCCACCTCCTCGGTGACGCAATTTCCAGGCTACATCACCTCGACCCTCGCCTACTCGGCCGATATCAGGCACTTCTGGCGCGGCGCGCTGCTGCTGTGCCTGATCTCGGCCGTGGGCGCACTGGCCGGCGCTCTGATCCTTTTGGCGCTCGACAATCCCTCGTTTCGCGCTCTGGTGCCGTGGCTGCTGCTAGCCGCGACGGCCCTGTTCGCCGCCGGCCCCTGGCTGAAACCAGTGCCAAAGCCCGGCCATGAAGCGGCGGTGGGCTCGCTGGCCGGCTCGCTCGCGCAGTTTCTCACCGCCATCTATGGGGGCTTCTTCGGCGCCGGCATGGGCGTGATGATGCTGGCGACGCTCGGCCTCACCCAGGCCGGCGACTATCACCGGCTGAACGCGTTGAAGAACATGCTGGCCATGGTCATCGCCGCTGTCGCGATCGTCGTCTTCGTCTCGGGCGGCGTCGTCGCCTGGCCGCAGGCGATCATCATGATCCCGGGCGGCGCGCTCGGCGGCTATGCCGGCGTCTGGATCGCCAAGCGGGTGCCGCAAAACGCCGTGCGCGGCTTCGTCGTCGCCGTCGGCCTGTTTTTGGCCTTCTATTATTTTGCCAAGGGCTGAGCAGCGGCAAGCAGGTCCGGACGCCTCTCGGCTGTCAGTCTTTCTGACTCCGCCCGCCGCCAGGCGGCGATCTTCTTGTGATTGCCGGAAATCAGGACCTCGGGAATGTCACGGCCTTCGAACTCCTGCGGCCGCGTATAGTGCGGATGTTCGAGCAGGCCGTTTTCAAAACTCTCTTCCTCGCCCGACATCGCGTTGCCCATGACCCCGGGCAGCAGCCGCACCACCGCGTCGAGCAGCACAAGGGCGGCCGGCTCACCACCCGAGAGAATGAAATCGCCGATCGAGACTTCCTCCAATCCCCGCGCGTCGATCACCCGCTGGTCGACGCCTTCGAAGCGGCCGCACAGGATGACGGCGCCCGGCCCAGCGGCCAGCTCGCGCACACGCGCCTGGGTCAGCGGCTTGCCGCGCGGGCTCATCAGCAGCCGGGGCCGCGCATCGCCTTCCGGCGAAGCATGGTCGATGGCTTTCGCCAGCACGTCGGCGCGCATCACCATGCCGGCGCCGCCGCCGGCGGGCGTGTCGTCGACGGTGCGATGGCGGTCGGTGGCGAAGTCGCGGATCTGGATCGTCTCCAGCGACCACGTCCCGGCCTCGAGCGCCCGGCCGGCCAACGACAGGCCGAGCGCGCCGGGAAACATC
>NZ_RZPL01000309.1:0-6276 GCF_004022805.1 Mesorhizobium sp. M7A.F.Ca.CA.002.04.1.1
GAAACCATGCTCAATCCAAGCCGGGAGCCCAGCAGCATGAGGATGAAGGTCAGCGTCGAGGCCGCGAAGGCACCGGCGATGATCGGTCCCCAACTGACGGCGGTGGAGGAGGATTCTGTTGAAGTGGAAACGTCGACAGCCGATAGGGTGGACTGCATAAGTGCCCCCTATCGTACGAACAGCATGATCAGAATGATGATCGGGATCGGTATGCCGAGCAACCAGAGCAAAATGCCGCGTCCCATGGAAGCCTCCTGTTAGAAATTGTGATCGATATTGTCACAATGTCTCGCAGGGACTTCCGTTCCGGCGCGTTGCAAATTGATTTTGTTGCCGCCGGTGGAACAATTGGCGCGCCGCAGCGCGCCAATTCAGATTTAACGGCCAGATCAGATATCCAGATTGGCGACCGACAGCGCGTTGTCCTGGATGAACTCGCGCCTGGGCTCGACCTCGTCGCCCATCAGCCGCGAAAACAGCGAATCCGCATCGGTCGCGTCATTGACCTTGACCTGCAGCAGCGAGCGCACGTTCGGATCGAGCGTGGTTTCCCACAGCTGTTCGGCGTTCATCTCGCCGAGACCCTTGTAGCGCTGCATCGTCAGGCCCTTGCGGCCTGTCGCAAAGACCGCATTGAGCATCGCCAGCGGCCCCGAGATGGTTTCGGAGACATCCTTGCGGCGCAGCACCGGCGGCGACCCGTAGACCTCGCTGAGGCGCTGTGCGTAGCGGTCGAGCTGGCGTGCGTCGGCCGAATTGATCAGCGCCAGGTCGAGATGCGCATATTCCTTGACGCTGCGCACCGTGCGCTCGAACACATAGCCGCCAACGCCTTCATTCGAGGTCGACATGCGGCCGGTCCAGCCGCGCTCGGTGTCCTCGGCAATGATGTCGAGGCGTTTTGCAATCCGCTCCGCCATGTCGTTGGCGCGACCGAGATCGGCGAACACGTCCGGGTTGAGCCCACCGGCGATCGCCGCCTGCTCGACGACGCCTCTGTTGTAGCGCGTGTGCAGGCCGTTGATCAGCTGGCGCACCGCCAGCGCGTCATCGATGGCGCCACGCAGGTCCTGCCCGATGCGAACCTCGCCCGAGCCGAGCGTAAGCGATGCTTCCTCCAGTCCCGAGCCGATCAGGAACTCCTCGAACGCGCTTTCGTCCTTGATGTATTGCGAGCTCTTGCCGCGCGTCACCTTGTAGAGCGGCGGCTGGGCGATGTAGAGATGGCCGCGCTCGATCAGCTCCGGCATCTGCCGGAAGAAGAAGGTAAGCAGCAAGGTTCTGATATGGGCGCCGTCGACGTCGGCGTCGGTCATCAGGATGATCTTGTGGTAGCGCAATTTGTCGGCGTTGAACTCGTCCTTGCCGATCGAGGTGCCGAGCGCCGTGATCAACGTGCCGATCATGTCGGAGCCGAGCATGCGGTCGAAGCGCGCCCGCTCGACATTGAGGATCTTGCCGCGCAACGGCAGGATCGCCTGGTTCTGGCGCGAACGCCCACCCTTGGCGGAGCCGCCGGCGGAATCACCCTCGACGATGAAGATTTCGGATTTCGCCGGGTCGCGTTCCTGGCAGTCGGCCAGTTTGCCGGGCAGGGAAGTGACGCCGAGCGAACTCTTGCGGGTGATATCGCGCGCCTTGCGCGCCGCTTCGCGCGCCGCCGCCGCCTGGATCACCTTGTCGACGACCACCTTGCCTTCGCTCGGGTGTTCTTCCAGCCAGGTGCCGAGCGCTTCGTTGACCAGGCCTTCGACGACAGGACGGACTTCCGACGAGACCAGCTTGTCCTTGGTCTGCGAGGAGAATTTCGGGTCGGGAACCTTGACCGACAGCACCGCCGTCAGACCTTCGCGGCAATCGTCGCCGATCAACGAGACCTTTTCCTTCTTGGTCAGCCCAGAGGATTCGCCATAGCCGGTGATCTGACGCGTCAGCGCGCCGCGGAAGCCGGCCAGATGCGTGCCGCCATCGCGCTGCGGGATGTTGTTGGTGAAGGCCAGCACGTTCTCGTGGTAGCTGTCGTTCCACCACATCGCCACTTCGACGGTGATCCCGTCGCGCTCCGCCCGGATGGCGATCGGCTTGTCGATCAGCGGTTTCTTGACGCGATCGAGATATTTGACGAATTCTTCGAGGCCTCCATCGTAGTGCAGTTCATGGCGCACGACATCGGCGTGACGGGCATCGGTCAAAATGATGCGCACGCCGGAATTGAGGAAGGCAAGCTCGCGCAGCCGGTGTTCCAGCGTGCCGAAGTCGAACTCGACCATGGTGAAGGTCTCGGCCGACGGGAAGAAGGTGATCTGGCTGCCGCTGCGGCCCTCATAGGTGCCCGGCTGCTTGTCCTGCTCATAGGTGCCGGTCGCCTTCAGAGGTGCGTCGGCATTGCCATGCGTGAAACTCATCTCGAAGATCTGGCCGTTGCGGCGGATCTTCAGCTTTAGCCACGCCGACAGCGCGTTGACCACCGAGACGCCGACGCCATGCAGGCCGCCCGAGACCTTGTAGGAATTCTGGTCGAACTTGCCGCCGGCATGCAGCTGCGTCATGATCACTTCGGCCGCCGAAATGCCTTCTCCGGTGTGGATATCGGTCGGAATTCCGCGGCCATTGTCGATCACAGTGACCGAACCATCGGGGTTGAGCGTCACGGTGACGAGGTCGGCGTGACCGGCCAGCGCCTCGTCGATGGCGTTGTCGACCACTTCATAGACCATGTGATGCAGGCCCGAGCCGTCGTCTGTATCACCGATATACATTCCGGGGCGTTTGCGGACAGCGTCCAACCCCTTCAAAACCTTGATGGAATCGGCGCCGTATTCGGCTTCAGCGCCGTTGTTGTTGTCGATCTGATCGCTCATGAAAACCTGTTGTCTGGATGCCGCCTGCACAGCGCGAAAAGTCCGCGCCGAATCGCGCCTCTGATATCGACTAGATATAGGCGCAAAAGGCGGTTTTTCCAAGGTTTGCAGGCATTTCACTGGGAATGGCCGGCTGCCAATGGCGGGCCTCCGCCGGCCCCCATTTCACTTCGGCCAGCGGTCCTTGAGAAACCTTGATCATGAACTTGTATCTCGGCGCCAGCCGCCTGCTGCGGTCGCGCCCCGGCGTCATGTCGGGCGGGCGGCCGGATCAGGCGGTGGTCGTCGTTGGCGATGACCAGGGCCAGGCGCCACCACTGCGGTGGCGGTGGTGAGCATAGGCAGCAAGGCAAACAGCAAGCGCAAATCGAACTGCCCCCCAGTTCGTTCCTGTGCACGACCACCTCTCTATGGCAGCAAACCGGGGTTTTTTGCGGAAGACCAGCGTTTTCAGCCTGCCCGCATCGGCTTCAAAGCCTCGCTCCAGCGCAGCAGCCCGTCGAGCATGGTTTTGGCTCCGCCCTGCACCTGTTCGCTGGCGTTGAAAGCGCCATTTTCGTCGAGCAGTTTCTGGTACATCGGCAGCGCGACGCCTTCCGGGATCGGCATGACACCTACCGAGGTCAGCAGCGGCTTCAGCGCTTGCGCCGCGCGCAGGCCGCCGGAGACGCCGCCATAGCTGAAAATGGCGGCTGCCTTGTACTTCCATTCGCGCGAGAGATAGTCGATCGCGTTGACGATCGCCGGCGCCACGAAATAATTGTATTCCGGCGCCACGAAGACGAAGGCATCGGCGGCATCGATCGCCTTGGACCAGGCTTTGGTATGATCGTTCTGGTAGTTGCCAAGCCTTGGATGGTGCGGTTCGTCCAGCACCGGAAGCTTGAACGCATCGATGTCGGTCAGTACAGGCTCGAATTTCCCGTGCTCGCGCGCGAACCTCTCCAGCCACTCGGCAAAAATCGGTCCGGCGCGGCCTGGCCGCGTGCTGCCGATGATGATGTTCAACTGGTGCTTCAAGCTGGGCTCCTGCGGTGGCGGTATCCATTGGTGACTGCCACCTAGGGCATGCCGCTCGGGGCAACAAGAAGGCACCTCGCGGTAACCGGTCACATTCCGGAGAGTAGGGCCTTGCCGTTCGGTCACATGGACGCCTGCTTTGCGGCCCACTACATTGGGTCATCAGCGGAGCACAGCATGGACATCCAGCCCGCCCCCTTCATTCCCCCGGCGCCGAAGCCGCGCACGACGCCGCCCTCGACGCTAGAGATGATCCGCATCGTCTACCGCAACCCGCTCGAATTGTGGGGTGAGCATACCTACAACGAGCCGTGGATCTCGGCGAACGGCGTTGGCGGACATCTGATCGTCGCCAATGATCCCGCCCTGATCCGGCATGTGCTGGTCGACAACGCCAGGAACTACAAGATGGCGACGGTGCGCCAGAAGATCCTGCGGCCGATCCTGCGCGACGGCCTGCTCACCGCCGAGGGCGAGGTCTGGAAGCGGTCGCGCAAGGCGATGGCGCCGGTGTTCACGCCGCGCCACATCTTCGGCTTCGCCCAGCCGATGCTGAGGCGCACGCAGGACTTCGTCACCCGTTACGAAGACGGCGGCACGTCTGACATCGCCCATGACATGACGCTGCTCACTTATGACATCCTGGCCGAGACGCTGTTTTCCGGCGAGATATCAGGCGAGCCCGGCAGTTTCGCCAACGAGATCGACCGCCTGTTCGAGACCATGGGTCGCGTCGATCCGCTCGACCTGTTGCGTGCGCCCGACTGGCTGCCGAGGCTGACCCGCATCCGTGGCCGCAAGACCATGGCCTATTTCCGCAAGATCGTCACCGACACGGTCAAGATGCGCGAAGCGAAATTCAAGCGCGATCCCGATGCCGTGCCGCAGGATTTCCTGACACTGCTGCTCAAGGCCGAGGGACCCGACGGACTGACGCGGGCCGAGGTCGAGGACAATATCATCACCTTCATCGGCGCCGGCCATGAGACGACGGCGCGTGCGCTCGGCTGGACGCTCTATTGCCTGGCTGAATCACCGTGGGAGCGCAACCGGGTCGAGCAGGAGATCGACCAGGTGCTGGCGCGCGAGCCCGATCCGACGAAATGGCTCGATGCCATGCCCTTCACGCGCGCGGCTTTCGACGAAGCGCTCAGGCTCTATCCGCCGGCGCCGTCGATCAACCGCGAGCCGATCGAACCGGAAATGTGGAAGGATCTTCATATCCCCAAGCACGCCGCGGTGCTGGTGATGCCTTGGGTCGTGCATCGCCACAGGAAACTGTGGGACCGGCCGGATGCCTTCCTGCCGGAACGCTTCCACCCGGGAAATCGCGAAAAGATCGACCGCTTCCAGTATCTGCCGTTTGGCGCCGGCCCACGCGTCTGCATCGGCGCCAGCTTCGCCATGCAGGAGGCGATCATCGCGCTGGCGATCATGCTGTCGCGCTTCCGCTTCGACACCACCGCCGAAACGAAACCCTGGCCGGTACAGAAACTGACCACGCAGCCGCAAGGCGGTCTACCGATGCAGGTCACGCCGCGTTAGGCGTGACACCTTCAGGCAGTTGCGCCGAATTAGGCCGCGGGCTTGCGTTGCTGGAACTGGCCGGCGGCGCGGTAGCGCCAGAGATAGCTGGGCAGGATCGTCGCGATCGACTGCGGCTGGATGCCTAGCCCCGCAAGCGTCCTGTTGGTCTGGTTGGCGGCGTCCGAAACGATGTTGTGCTCGCGCAGCTGCATCACCTGGTCCTTGGTCAGCAGCGGGTTGGGCAGGAGACCGAGGATCGAGGCCTGGATGTTGGCCACCCACCACGGAACCGGCACCAGCAGCCGCTTGCGCTCGATCACGTCGAGCAGCTCTTCCATACACTGCTTGAAGGTGAGCACCTTCGGTCCGCCGAGTTCATAGATCTGGCCGCCATCCACCTTGCCGTCGACCGAGCGCGCCACCGCTTCGGCCACGTCGCCGACATAGACCGGCTGAAACTTGGTCTGGCCGCCGCCGATCAGCGGCAGCACCGGCGAATAGCGCGCCATGTTGGCGAAGCGGTTGAAGAAGCCGTCTTCGGGTCCGAAATTGATCGACGGCCGGAAGATCACGGCGTCCTTGATCGTCTCCAGCACAGCCTTTTCGCCAAGCGCCTTGGTGCGCGCGTAGTCTGATTCGGAGTCCAGATCGGCGCCAAGCGCAGAAATGTGGGTCAGGCCGGCGCCGACCGAGCGCGCGGCCTCGGCCACTGCGCGGGCGCCGAACTCGTGCACGGCGGAGAATTTCTGCCGGCCGCTCTCATGCAGGATGGCGACCAGATTGACGACATGGTCGGCGCCTTGCACGGCGCGGTCTACCGACCAGCGCACGCGCACATTGGCCTGGACCGGCTGGATCTGGCCGACAT
>NZ_RZPL01000030.1:0-16823 GCF_004022805.1 Mesorhizobium sp. M7A.F.Ca.CA.002.04.1.1
CCGCATGGCGGCATGGCCGCCGGCGTCGACCGCGTCGTCATGCTGCTGCTCGGCGCCAAGAACCTGCGTGAGATCACCATGTTCCCGATGAACCAGCAGGCCTATGATCTGTTGATGAATGCACCCTCGGAAGCGAGCCCGCAGCAGCTTCGCGACCTGGCGCTGCGCGTTGCCGTGCCCAAGAAGGACGCCTGATCGCGCGCTTTGGGCGATGCTTTAAAGAACCGCCCGAACCGATTCTTTCGATTCGCTAATCCCAAGAAAAAGCCCGGCATCGCTGCCGGGCTTTTCGCATAGCGAGATCGCTTCGATCAGTCTTCGTTGGCCTTGACGGTGACACCGAGCGTCTTGGGCAGATCGAGCGGGTTGGACATGGCACCCGCCATGATCAGCGCGAACGGCACGGATGCCGGCGGCTCGGCCGAGATTTCGAGGCTCTTCGGATCGTCGAGGAATTTGCTGACCGCGGCCGTAACCTGCGCAGTCAGTTCCGGATTGTTGAGCTGCGCCATGCCGAACGGCACGATCGCCTTGGCCTGGTTGGCGATGTCCTTGCCGGACATGCCTTGCTGCTTGCCGACATAGTCCAGAACCTTGTTGGTCAGCGAATCGTCGTCGAAGCGGATCGAGGCGCTGTTGAACGAAAGCTGCTGCAACAGGCCGAGCATGGCCATGCCTTGCGCCGAATTGTCGGCGCCTTCCGGCTGTGCCGCCATCTTCTTCTGCATTTCCTGCAGCGACTTGATGAAGTCCAGCGTGTAGCCGCCGAGATTGAAGGTCATGCCGAGCGTGCCGGCATTCTCGACCGAGATGTCGTATTTCGACAGTTCCATCTTGCCGTCCGTGGGCTGCCAGGTGCCGGCCATTTCGAGATTGCCCGCGATGTTCTGGTAGCCGAGCGCGTTGATGACTTCCTTGGACTTGGGATCGTCCACCAGCGTCAGGTCGGCATTGAATTTTTCCGTGGTGGCGGTGAATTCCATCGCCTTGCCGTCCGCCGGCGGCGTGATCTCGATGGCAAGCCCGTCCATCGAGAAGGCGGTCTTGTCGGCGACCTTGACGGTCATGTTCGAGAGTTCGGCGGACTTGTACATCATCAGCGAGCCCAGCGGGCCGGTGGAACCGTCGGCCGGAACTGTCATGTCGTGGATGACGAAGGGGCTGAGGTCGAGGGTGACGCCGTCCTTGCTGTGTGTGAAGGCAGCCGTTGATACGGTGGCGATGTCATAGCCGCCATTTGCCTCGGTCACGCCTTCGAGTTTGACGTCGCCGATGGGAAGCGCTTCCTTCTCCGCCGCCGGTTTGATGGCAACGCCCTGCAGCACCATGCTGGTGTTGTCGCCGGTCACCCCGGTCCAGGTGATGTCGACACCTTGTGCGACAAGCGCTGCCTTCAGCCGGTCGGCCACTGCCGTATCCTGTGCGAGGGCCGCATTCAGCGGCAGCGTGAGCAAGAAGGTCGAAAAAGCCAGTTTCTTGAGAATTGAGCGTTTGATTGTCATCGCAAGGTCCCTGAGAGTGTCCTGAAATTGTTTTTTCAATTATTTGCGCCATCACCATTCCGTGACGAACTGGACCGGAAAAAGGCGTGTCCCGGCACATTGGTCAAAAATCGCGGTGAAAGGCAAACCCGATCCCACCGTCTTTGCGCAAACCGGTGAATTTGTCATGAAGAGCCGATAGCCGGATATCGTCGCGCTTGGCGATAGAGCCCGCATGTAACAGGCTGATGTTGGCCGACATCCGCTGGGGTATGGTTTCATGTTGCAGAAAGGCCGGTATCTCCGTCGGGCTCTTGCCGCGAATCACCCGCTCGGCTAGTCCGAGCCCATGGGAAAAAGGCTTTTGCCGCCTGAAAATGGCGGTGGCGATCACATCGAGCCGGTCGATCTGAAGAAGGCGCTGGAAGAGCGCTATCTGGCCTATGCGCTGTCGACCATCATGCACCGGGCGCTGCCCGATGTGCGCGACGGACTGAAGCCGGTCCATCGCCGCATCATGCACGCCATGCGCCTGCTGCGGCTCAACCCCGATCAGGGCTTTGCCAAATGCGCCCGCATCGTCGGCGAGGTGATGGGCAAGTTCCACCCGCATGGCGACCAGTCGATCTATGACGCGCTGGTGCGGTTGGCGCAGGATTTCTCGATGCGTTATCCCCTGGTCGACGGGCAGGGCAATTTCGGTAACATCGACGGTGATAACGCCGCCGCCATGCGCTACACCGAAGCGCGCATGACCGATGTGGCGACCGAACTTTTGTCCGGCATCACCGAGGATGCCGTCGATTATCGGCCGACCTACAATGAAGAAGACGAGGAGCCGGTGGTTTTGCCCGGCGCCTTTCCCAACCTTTTGGCCAACGGCTCGTCCGGCATCGCGGTGGGCATGGCGACATCGATCCCGCCCCACAACGCCGCCGAGCTTTGCGATGCCGCACTTCACCTGATCGAAAACCGGGACGCGCCGGTGGCGAAGCTGATGGACTTTGTCCAGGGGCCGGATTTCCCGACCGGCGGCATCATCGTCGACAGCCGCGCCTCGATCCTCGAAGCCTACGAAACCGGTCGCGGTGGCTTTCGCGTGCGCTCGAAGTGGTTCCAGGAGGACCAGGGCAGGGGCACCTGGAGCATCGTTGTCACCGAAATCCCGTACGGCGTGCAGAAGGCGCGGCTGATCGAGAAGATCGCCGAGCTGCTGATGGCGCGCAAGCTGCCGCTGCTCGAGGACATCAGGGACGAAAGCGCCGAGGACGTCCGCGTCGTGCTGGTGCCGAAGAGCCGTTCGGTCGACCCCGGCATCCTGATGGAATCGCTGTTCAAGCTGACCGAGCTCGAAAGCCGCTTCCCGCTCAACATGAATGTGCTGTCGCGCGGCAAGGTGCCCAACGTGCTGTCGCTGAAGGGCGTGCTGCAGGAGTGGCTCGAGCACCGCCGCGAGGTTTTGGTCCGCCGCTCGAAACATCGCCTCGGCGAAATCGAAAGACGGTTGGAGATACTTGCCGGCTACCTGATCGCCTACCTCAACATCGACGAGGTGATCAGGATCATCCGCGAGGAGGATGAGCCAAAGCAGGTCATGATGGCCCGCTGGTCGCTCACCGACACCCAGGCCGAAGCCATCCTCAACATGCGGCTGCGCGCTCTGCGCAAGCTTGAAGAATTCGAGATCCGCAAGGAATTCGACGGCCTGAGCGCGGAGAAAAAGCAGATCGAGGCACTGCTTGCTTCAAACGAGAAGCAGTGGGCGACGATCAAGTGGGAAGTCACCAACATCCGCGACAAGTTCGGTCCGGAGACCGAGCTCGGCAAGCGCCGCACCCAGTTCGCCGACGCGCCCGAGCATGATCTGACCGACATCGCCCATGCCATGATCGAGCGCGAGCCGGTCACCGTCGTCGTCTCGGAAAAGGGCTGGCTGCGGGCGATGAAGGGGCATCTGGCCGATCTCTCGACGCTGACCTTCAAAGAGGGCGACAGCCTCAAGCTCGCCTTCCATGCGCAGACCACTGACAAGGTGCTGGTCTTCGCCACCGGGGGCAAGTTCTACACCATCGGCGCCGACCGGCTGCCTGGCGGGCGCGGCCATGGCGAGCCGATCCGCATCATCGTCGATATGGACAATGACCAGGACATCGTCACCGCCTTCGTTCACGATCCGAAGCGCAAGCTGCTGCTGGCCTCGCACGACGCCAACGGTTTTATCGTGCCGGAGGAGGAAGTCGTTGCCAACACCCGCAAGGGCAAGCAGGTGATGAACGTCAAGGCGCCGGACGAAGCCAAGCGCTGCATCCCGGTCACCGGCGACCATCTCGCCATCGTCGGCGAGAATCGCAAAATGCTGGTGTTCGCGCTCGCAGAGATTCCGGAGATGGGCCGCGGCAAGGGCGTGCGCCTGCAGAAATACAAGGATGGCGGCCTTCTCGATCTCAAGCCGTTCACGCTGGAGAGCGGCCTCTCCTGGCAGGATTCAGCCGACCGCACCTTCACAAGGTCGCGCGAGGAACTGGCTGAATGGATCGGCGCCCGTGCCTCGGCCGGACGCATGGTGCCGAAGGGATTCCCGAGGACGGGGAAATTTGGGTAGCGAGTGAAGCTGCCGATCCCCCCTCGTGGGGGAGATGCCCGGCAGGGAGAGGGGGGCGCTGTCCCGCCGACGGTCGAGTTCACAGATACTCGATTGGTTTGCGGCTCACGGTCCAAATCCAAGGCCGCGATCCTTCACACCCCCCTCTGTCCTGCCGGGCCTCCCCCACGAGGGGGGAGATTGGCAGCTTCACCATCTCATTTGGACTATCGTCACGATTGCTGCACTATATCAGTGCATAGACAGGAGGGGTGTTTGGGAGAGCCAGGCGTTTGAAGGAAGCAAGAATCCAGAAACCGGAACGGCAGCAGCGCCTCTTCGGCCTGTCGACGCCGCTCAGGGCAGCCGTCATCCCGCCGCTGTCGGCGGCACGCTGGCTGCTGGTGCTGATCGTTGCCGCCGGCGTCTATTTCTTCCACGGCTTCCTGTTTCCGGTGCTGGCGGCGCTCGTCATCGCTTTCGCCAGCTGGCCGCTCTACCGCCGCCTGCTTGTCGCGGTCGGCGGCAACCGCACCATCGCCGCGACCTTCGCCATCCTGTTCATCCTCGCCTTCCTGGTGATCCCGATCGCGCTCGCCGGCACCTATGCGATCAACGAGGTCCGCGAATGGGTCGCCTGGGCGATCGAGACCAACCGCCACGGCGCGGTGACGCCACACTGGATCGCCACCATGCCTGTCGTGGGCGAGTGGCTGAACGAACAGTGGACCACCAATTTCGGCCATCCCGGCGGCATTGGTGAGCTGATCCAGCTGGTCAGCGGCGCTAATATCGGCAGCATCTATCGCGGCGTGCTGGCCGCAGGCGGCAGTGCTTTCGGCCTGCTGTTGACGCTGCTGTTCATGATGATCGCGCTGTTCTTCGCCTATCGCGACGGCGAGCACTTTGCGGGCCAGGTCGACCGTCTCGGCGAGCGCATCCTGCCGACCAGATGGGAGCGGATTTCGCGCGTCGTGCCGGCGACGATCTCCTCGACCGTGACCGGCATGACCGTTATCGCCATCGGCGAAGGGCTGGTGCTGGGCATCGCCTACTGGCTGGCCGGCGTGCCGTCGCCGGTCACGCTTGGCGCCCTGACCGGCGTCATGGCGCTGATCCCCGGCGGCGCACCGCTGTCCTTCACGCTGGTCTCGATCTACCTCGCCGCCAGCGGCTCGCCGATGGCCGGGCTGGCACTGTTCCTCTGGGGTGCGGTCGAGCTGTTCATCGTCGACAAGACACTGCGTCCGAAGCTCGTCGGCGGGCCGATAAAACTGCCCTTCCTGCCGACCTTTTTCGGCCTGATCGGCGGCGTCAAGACTATGGGTTTCCTCGGCCTGTTCATCGGCCCGGTGCTTATGGCGCTGCTCGTGGCCATCTGGCGCGAATGGCTGCGCGAAGTGGAGCTGGCCGACGAGACGGCCGCCGATTCGGCGGCCGAAATCGAGTCCGGTCCGCAGATCGAGGTCCTGCCGGAATCCAATGCGGCGAAGAAAGCCAGCGCCTGATAACGACCGGCTTTGCGCCGTAAGCCGAATTGTCGCTAGACCGGGTGATGCACCGCGAAGTCGACCCGGCGCTTACGCCCTTCATGCAGCTGCCAGAGCGAGTGTGCGACGAGCGTGACGATCAGGATCCCGCCGCCGATCAGGCTGTTGCGGGTCGGTGCCTCGGCAAAGATCATCCACACCCAGACCGGCGCCAGCACCGTTTCGAGCAGGTAGAACATCGCCACTTCCGGTCCTGAAATGTATTTCGGCCCGGCGGCAAGGCAGAAGAACGAGATCGGCATGATGATGGCGCCGTTGAAGACGATCCACCATGGCGCGTTCACATGAAAGCCTTCGCCTGACACCATGAAGACCGCCAGCGCGAGCGGCAGAAGGACGCCGACGAGCGAGGTGAATCCCATGTCCTTGCCGCTGGCGCGCGAGATGGTGATGGCCACCGCGATGAAGAAGGCCGAGCACAGCGCCATGAAATCGCCGAACAGCTTGCCGGTGCCGACCGAGCCGCCGACGATGACCAGCACGCCGAGGATCATGATCGCCATCGCCGCGATGGTCACCAGCCGCGGCCTCTCGCGCAGGAATATCCAGGACAGCAACCCCGCAAAGACGGTGTTGAAGGCCAGGATGAACACCAGGTCGGCGGTCGAGGTGTGGTAGACGGCGGTGACGAAGGTGATCCCGGTCAGCCCGTAGCATATCGCCACGATCAGGCCGGACCAGCCGGGGATCAGCGGCGGGGCGTTTCGGCTGAGTGCCCGCCAGACCGACCAGATGACCATGGCCGCGACGAAAGTTGTGCCGGGGCGCAGCAGCATGATCGTCCATGCGCCACCGTCGGCGAGGCGGATCAACGGTATGTCGACAGTCAGCGTGAGCCCGCCGATGGCGGTTATCAAAAGACCTTTCTGGTGATCGTGATGAGAGGACATGCAGGAACTTTCGCAATGAAATGCAGGCTGGCGGCCGGCCGGTGCAATGGCGCACTCTCTCCAGCCAACCGGCTGAAAGACCAGCATCCCCTGCCTTGAAACAGTTTAAAGGCGGACCTTGGAAAAGCTCAGCGTGAAACCGCTTCGTTGGTGTAGCGCTCCCAGCCCTTGGGGCCGAGATGCTCCTGCGGCATGAAGCGCATCTTATAATTCATCTTGCGCGAGCCGTTGACCCAGTAGCCGAGATAGACATGGGGCAGGCCCATCGCCCTGGCGCGGGCGATGTGGTCGAGGATCATGAACGTGCCGAGCGACCGCTCCTCGAAATCGGGATTGAAGTAGGAGTAGACCATCGACAGGCCGTCGGCCATCTTGTCGGTGAGCGCCACCGCGATCAGCTCGCCCTGTCCCTTGCCGGTGATGAAGGTGTCAGGTCCGCGCCGCCGATATTCGATCACCTTGGTGTCGACATGGGTGTCCTCGACCATCATCGCATAGTCGAGCACCGTCATGTCGGACATGCCGCCACGGCGGTGGCGGGCGTCGAGATAGCTGCGGAACAGGGAATATTGTTCGGTCGAGGGCTCGGCATTGTGCATGTAGCCGACGAGATCGGAATTGTGCTGCAGCACGCGCTTCATGTTGCGGCTGGCGACGAATTCCTGGGCGAGGATGCGTACCGAAACGCAGGCGCGGCAGGTCTCGCAGGCCGGCCTGTAGGCGATGTTCTGCGAGCGCCGGAAGCCGCCTTGCGTCAACAGGTCGTTCATCTCCGCCGCCTTGTCGCCAACCAGGTGCGTGAACACCTTGCGCTCGAACTGGCCGTCGAGATAGGGGCACGGCGACGGCGCGGTCAGGAAGAACTGCGGCGACTGGGTCGGATGCTGCGTCATCGAGCCTTGGAAACACTCCTTCGAATCGCTCTACCTTTGGCGCGGATGGCGAAAAATTCAACAGGATTATGTGGGCGCGGTCGACTCGACGCCTTCACATTTGTGCTCAATCGGTAGCGACTGCTCTTCAGAGGGCCGTTTCAGCGGTCGGTGCGGCTGACGACCGTGCCAAGTAAAAGATCGTGCAAGGTGCGTTTGCGGTCGGAAAACAGCGTTACCAGCAGGACAAGCGGCGACAGGATGACATTGCCGGCCCAGAACAGCACCGAATGGACAACCGCAGTGAGGCCGTCGATCGGCCTGCCGTCGAGCCGGTCGAGCCGGATGCCCATCATCTTCATGCCCGTGGTGGCCTGATCGGTGCTGCCCAGCGTGTTCCAGATGTAGAGGATGGCCACAGTCGGCAACAGGATGCCGAACAGCATCCAGCCAAGCCCGAGGGTCAAGAGCCCGAGGAAGAACACCAGAATGGCAAACGGGATGGTGAGCAGCGCGACGATGACATAGTCGATCATGAAGGCGAAGATGCGCTTCGTGCGCACGCCGTCATAGGCCCTGACATCGTCGAGCCTGCTGGTGATGATTTCGCCGTCGAGAACGCGCGCGTTCATGTCATTTCCTCGTAACAGGGCCACGGCATAGGGTGCGGACCGCTCAGCCATGAAATGGTGAAGGCCTGTGGCGGAATCAAGATCGCGCTTCCAGCGGTGCTCCAGCTTCGATGGCGTCGGGCCCGATGTGAACTGGTTGAATTTGCGGCGCGGATAGCATTAGCTTGTTGCGGCGCAGCAGAGCGCACAGGGGACGGGGCAATATGGACTACGACATGCTGGTCATCGGCAGCGGCCCTTCCGGCCGCCGTGCCGCGGTGCAGTCGGCCAAGCTCGGCAAGTCCGTGCTGGTGGTCGACCGCGGCCGGCGTCTGGGCGGTGTCTCGGTGCATACCGGGACCATCCCATCGAAAACGCTGCGCGAAACGGTGCTCAATCTTTCGGGCTGGCGCGAGCGCGGCTTCTACGGGCGCGGCTACCGGGTCAAGCAGGATATCTCGGTCGGCGATCTGGTCGAGCGCCTGCACAAGACGCTCGACCATGAGGTCGAGGTGCTGCAGCACCAGTTCATGCGCAACACGGTCAAGAGCGCTCGCGCCGCGGTGAAATTCCTTGGCCCCAACAAGGTCAGCCTGACATCAGACACTGGCGATTACAGCGAGGTCGGTTTTACCAATGCGCTGATAGCGGTCGGCACCAGGCCGCACCGCCCGCGCGACGTGCCTTTCGACAAGACCCGCGTCTTCGACAGCGACGAGATGCTGGAGCTTGATCGCTTGCCGCGCACGCTGACCGTGATCGGCGCCGGCGTCATCGGCGTCGAATATGCGACGATCTTTTCCGCGCTCGACGTGCCGGTAACCTTGGTCGAGCCGCGCAACTCCATCCTCGATTTCGTCGACCGCGAGATCGTCGACGATTTCATCCACCAGATGCGCGATCGCGGCATGACCATCCGGCTGGGCAGCGCGGTGAAGGAGATCCGCTCCAAGCCGGACGCCGCCGAAGTGGAACTGGCCGATGGCCGCACCATCCGTTCCGAGGTTGTGCTCTACGCCGCCGGCCGCACCGGCAATGTCGGCAGCCTGGGCCTGGATGTCGTCGGCATCGACGCCGACTCCAGAGGGCGCATCAAGGTCGATCCGCAATCCTTCCAGACCAGCGTGCCCAACATCTATGCCGCCGGCGACGTCATCGGCTTTCCGAGCCTGGCCTCGACTTCGATGGAGCAGGGCAGGGTGGCCGCCTGCCATGCCTTTGGAGTGCCCTTGCCGCCGCCGCCGGAAACTTTCCCCTATGGCATCTATGCGGTGCCGGAAATCTCGACGGTCGGCCAGTCCGAAGAACAGGTGCGTGAGAGCGGTGCGGCCTACGAGGTCGGCGTGGCGCGTTTTCGCGAGACCTCGCGCGGCCACATCATGGGTGTCAACACCGGCTTCCTGAAGCTGCTGTTTTCGATCGAAACGCGCCGTCTGCTCGGCGCGCACATCATCGGCGAGGGCGCCACCGAGCTCATCCACATCGGCCAGGCGGTGATCAATCTCGGCGGCACCGTCGACTTCTTCGTCAACAACACCTTCAACTATCCAACGCTCGCCGAAGCCTACAAGATCGCTGGGCTGGATGCCTGGAACCGGATGGGAAGAGGGTAGGCCGGCTGGTCGTGGCGGCGAGCCTGTCAGCCTGCCTGCGCCACCGCCGCCGGTCCCGCCAGCCATTGCCTGACGATTGCCGCGTCGGCGCTGCCGAATTCATGACCTGATGAGACAATCCTGGCGTCGATCTCGGCGCCATGCCGACTGAGCAATGTCACCAGAGCAGGGGCGAAAGGCGCATAGGTGAGGTCGGCGGCGCCGGCGATCATCAGCACCCGCACCTTTGACAGCTCCGTCGCCGGCACATCATCGAGCACCGGCATCGGTCGCAGCAGCGCGGCGCGTTCGACAAGGCCCGGATGCAGCAGCATCAGGCTCGAAACCAGATTGGCGCCGTTCGAATAGCCGAGGAAAATTGTGCGCGAGAGGTCGAGATGATGGCGTGTGGCCGCGTCAGCGACGAAGCCCGCAAAGGCCTCGGTTTCGGTGCGGATGCTCGCCTGTTCGAAGCGCGTCGGCGTGATCCGCGCGAACCAGCGGAAACCATCCTCCTGGACAACGCGGCCACGCACCGCGACGAGCGTGGCACGCGGTGCGATCTCTCGCGCCAGCGGCACCAATGTCGTCTCGTCGACACCCGACCCATGCAGCAGGAAGAAGCAGTCGCCCGTTGAATCCGCCGCGCCGTAAAGCCGGTAGTGGAAGGCGAGATCACGCCGCAACGCACCATCTTGTGAGGTCTCGTCGATCATCGACCATCCTCTTGATTATATGACTTTTCGCTCAATTTGCCGGCTTCAAAACGCAATATTTTCAAGCCCCGCGAAAGTTGATTGAACCGGGCGCATTACAGTCCGTTTCTCCGCCGATAACATCCTTCGGGAGGAATCGAAGCGGTGCGCCGGGGGTCGCATTGCCGGTATGAACAACCAGCTTTGAGGCCTTTTTGTCGATGACCACCCAGATTTCCCCGGACCGCGATGCGCGTGTCCCAGACCGCGAGGCGCGTGTCCCGGACCGCGAGGCGCGTGTCCCGGACCGCACTGAGCGCGACACGCGCATCGATGTGATCCGTGCTCTCGCCTTGTTGACCATCTATGTCGACCATGTGCCGGGTACCGCCTTCGAGTATCTGACATACAAGAATTTCGGCTTTTCGGATGCGGCGGAGGTCTTCGTGCTGATCTCGGGAATCTCGGTCGCGCTCGCCTACGGCAAGAAATTCCAGCCTGGAAACCGGCTGCTGGCAACTTTGAAGATGTTGCGCCGCGCCGGTGTGCTTTATGCCACCCACATCGTCACCACCATGGTGGTGATGGCCATTTTCTGCGCTGCGGCAGTGTTTGCCAGGCGGCCGGAGCTTTTGACGATGATCAACATCGAGCCGTTGATCAAGAATACGCCGCAGGTGCTGATCGGCATCGTGACGCTCGGCCACCAACTTGGGTACAACAACATCCTGCCCGTCTATGCGGTGCTGCTCTTGCTGGCGCCGCTGTTCCTGCTCATTGTCAGCTATCGGCCGGTCCTGGCACTGGTGGCATCCGGCGCCCTGTGGCTGGTCGCGGGGATTTATCAGATTGCTCCGCCCAACTACCCCGAGCCCGGCTTCTGGTTTCTCAACCCGCTGTCGTGGCAGTTCCTTTTCAACATCGGCCTGGCGGGCACGCTGCATGTGCGTCGCGGCGGCACCATCCCGGTCAATCGCTGGCTGGTTGGGGCGGCCTTGGCCTACACCGTTGTGGCCCTGGTCTGGGTGCACAGCCCGCTCTGGGGGCATATCTCCTGGTTTGGCCTGCCTCCGGTGCTGACCGGTTTCGACAAGACGTTCCTGTCGCTGCCGAGGCTCCTGCATATACTCGCAGTGAGCTACCTGATCGTGGCATTCCCGGCGATCTCGAATCTGTTTCGCACCGGGCGCGATCATCCGCTTGCCATATTGGGCAAACGATCGCTGCCGGTTTTCATTGCCGGCACGGTGCTTGCAATGGCGGCGCAGGTGCTGAAGCTGATCAATCCGGGCGGATTTGCCTATGACAGCCTGTTGATATCGGCCGGCATCGTCATGCAGTTCGCGCTCGCCTACTATCTCGAATGGCTATCGGGCCTTGGCTGGTCCGCCAAAAGCAGGCCGGCTCACAGCGCCGCACCGCCCGTCCATGCTGCATCCTTCGCGATGCCGGGCATGGCGACAAGAATGGGCCGTTGAGCTCAGGTGGGCGAGGGGCCGGATGAGGCCCGCACCACGAGTTCGACCGGCAGCGATTGCCGGCTGAACGAACCATCATTTTCAAGGATCGCCTTGACGGCAAGGCGGCCCATCTCGGCGATCGGCTGGACGATCGTGGTCAGCGGCGGCTTGGAAACCGCCCCTTCCGGAACACCGTCGAAGCCGACGACAGAAACATCGCCCGGTACCGCAATGTCGTGCTGCCGCAGCCAGTCCAGCGCATGGAGCGCCATCCTGTCCGACATCGCCAGGATGGCTGTCGGCGCCTCGGCACCGGCGAAAATATGGTCGAGGCCGGCCCACACGCTCTTCTCGTCATTGACGGTCTCGTAGATCGGCACACGCGAGACGTCGATGTCGACGCGGGAGAGTTCCGCGAAATAGCCACGCAAGCGGTCCCGCGTAGCGGAATAGAGGGCCATTTCCACCTGCTCCCTTGTGGTAGGGCCGAAGCCTGCGTCGGCACAGGGCAGGGTAAGCACGGCAAAGCGGCGATGTCCGAGTTCGGTCAGGTGGCGGGCCGCCAGGCCGGCACCGGCGATGTTGTCGACGCCGATCGCCGCGACCGCATCGTCGTCGTCCGAATCGAGATCGAGCGCCACAAAGGGGAGCTTGCG
Organism: Mesorhizobium sp. M7A.F.Ca.CA.002.04.1.1; assembly: GCF_004022805.1. NCBI lineage: Bacteria > Pseudomonadati > Pseudomonadota > Alphaproteobacteria > Hyphomicrobiales > Phyllobacteriaceae > Mesorhizobium > Mesorhizobium sp. M7A.F.Ca.CA.002.04.1.1. Next base: position 12,389 of record NZ_RZPL01000030.1, read on the forward strand.
TTCGCGCGCCAGTTGGACCAGCTTTGAGCCGCCATCGACACAGAAGACGATGAAGCCATCGACCAGCGCACTCTGGATGTTCCACGCGAGCTGCTCCCCATTGACGGCGGAGACCAGCGAAATCCCCGCACCGGTCGCGTCACAAGCCTGCGAGATGCTGGCCATCATCACCCGGGCAAAGGGATCGTCGAAGAAATAGGAGAGGGGTTCCGCGGTCGCGACACCGATGGCATTGACCTTGCCGGCGCGCAGCAGCCGGCCCTTGGGATCCGGTCCGCCATATCCCATGGCCTCGGCTGCCGCCTTGACCCGTTCACGGACCTCCTCGCGCACGATCTCCGGACGGGCGAAGACGTTGGACGCGGTGCCGTGCGACACGCCGGCTGCCTTGGCAATGTCCGCCAGCCGGACCGGTCTTGTCTTTGCAGAGATAAGTGGCGCCATCTTCGTCTCCTGAATTCTTCCCATTTAACACTTTCGTTGGATCGGTTCAAATTTTGGCTTGATCGTGGCTTCGATAGGGCCTATGTTTGAATCGATCCAAGGAAACGCCTGCTGGCAGAATTGGATCGATTCAACATCAAGTAGGGACTTGTGTCATGCATCCCGTCAATTTTCTGTTCGAAGACATTTACCGCAACGACTGGAGCATCTCGTCGAACACCGCGACGCAGAAGCGCCGCGGCAAAACCAGTCTATGGGTCCGCGAGTTGCGGTTCCTTGTGGAGCGCAAGCGGAGCTGATCGGGGTCGGTTTTTCGCACCTCTCGATTGGATCGATTCAGGCGCTGAAAGGAGCGCACATCATGCATCCCGTGAGCTATCTATTTGAAGACATCTATCGCAACTATTGGGGCATCGCGCCGGCTTCCGAACGGCCGGAGCGGCATCGGTTGGCCAAGCTGCGGCGGCGCAATCGCGAATTGCTTATCAAGCCCGAGCGCCGGCAGGATTAGCCGCCACGCTCGACGTTTGGTGCCGGCGGGCGTTCAGGACCGCACGCGCACCAGCGCCGAGGCAGCGATCGCCAGCCAGCCGGCAATGAGCAGCGTGCCGCCGATCGGCGCCGACAGCGGGAATAGCCGCGACCCGATGAAATCGCGGGCCAGCAGATCGCCGCAGAACAGCAGAAGCCCAACCAGCAGGATTAGGCTGCCGATGCGCAGGATCCGGTTCGCGCCAAGCAATCCGGCGGCAAGGAAGACCGGCGCATGCATCAGCAGGAACGATGCGGCGGTGCCAACGAAGGCGCCGCCGAGATGCGCTGCCGCGGCCGACAGCGCCACGCCGGCAGCACCGCAGAAGCCCCCGGCCAGGACGAGGATACGGCTGCTGTTGTCGGAAGGTCGTTCGGCTGTGCTCATGTTTGGGGCCCTGTGACGCCCAACCCCGTCAGGGCTTGCCGGCGTGGGCAAGCATGTCCTGCTCGCGGCGTGACTGTGCCAGCCAGTTATACACCGCGCCGCCGGCCATCAAGACGGATGTGCCCAGAAACACCGAACGCATGCCGAAATGACCACCGGCAAAGCCGCCGAGCAAGGGGCCGGCGACTTGCCCGACATATTGGGCGGAGATCGACAGCCCGAGCACATTGCCGCCGACCCCATCGGGAACATTGTGGCGGATCACGCTGGTGATGCAGGGCAACAGCCCGCCCAGCGCCAGACCCATCAGGAAGCGCAGGCCGATGAGTTGCCAGCTCTGCGTGACGAAGGCCTGCGGGATCAGCAGCAGCGCCGAGACGGCAAGCGCGCCGATGATGACGTTCCAGTGGCCGACGCGGTCGGCGAGCTTGCCCAGGCGCGAGGCCGACAGGATGGCGCCAAGGGCCGCCGCCGACATGACGACGCCTGATATCAGCGTCACGCGGCTCTGGTCCTCGATGAGCTGCTGCACATAGACGGTGATGATCGGCTCGATCGACATGGTGGCGAAGCTCAACAGCATGCCGGTCGCCAGCATGGCGACAACAGGCCGTTTGTCGGGGATTTGTGACCAGCCGCCTTTCCGCTTCTGCGTCGCTGCGGCGTCTGCTGTTTTCGGCCGGGGATTCTCCTTGATCAGAAACGTGGTCGCCAGGAATGCCAGGAAGATGACGCCGCCGGAGAGGAGAAAGGTGGCGCGGATGCCGATCAGCGGCGGCAGGGCGCCGCCAACCAGCGGACCGACCAGAGCCCCGCCCGTGATGCCGGCCGACAGCAGGCCCAACGCCCAGCCGGAACGCTCCTTCGGGGTCTGCATGGCGACGAGGATGGTCGATCCCGAGGAGTAGCCGCCGGCAAAGCCGATGAGCAGCCGCAGCAGCACCAGCTGCCAGACCGTCTGCACCATGCCGGTCAGCGACATGCATATGGCCATGCCGAAGCTGGCGCGAACCAGCATCACCTTGCGGCCATAGCGGTCGCCGAGACGTCCCCAGAGCGGCGCCACCAGCGCCGCCGCGAAGAACGTCGCGCCATAGGCAATCCCCGACCATTGCACGATCGCCGCGTGACCCTCGGCACCCAGCTGCTCGATATAGAGCGGCAGGAACGGCAGAAGCAGCGTCATGGCGACAAGCGTCGAAAACGAACCGGCGAAGCACACGAACAGATTGCGCCGCCAGTGGATGTTGTAGGTGCTGTCGTTCGCCGGGGGCGTGCTCTGCTGCATGTCGTGTGTCCTGTCCCAGCAACTCTTTTATCGATGCTTGCTGCGGATACCAATTTGGGATACCAAGATGGTGCACGTCATGGACGCAAGCTTGGCCGCTGTCAATGCAGCCTGTCGAACGTGATCGGCAAGACGATCGCAAACGGCCAAAAGGTGGAAACGACAATGTCGCAGATGCACAGCGTCGAAAAACAGCTTCGGCAGATGATCCTGGGCCTCGAGATCGGTCCCGGCGAAAAGCTGACCGAGCGCTGGATCGAGAGCCGTTTCGGTGCATCGCGAACCCCGGTCAGGGCAGCACTGCTGCGGCTCGAGACCGAGGGGCTGGTCGGCAGGGACGGGCGCGGCTGGACGGTGTCGCCGATCAATCTGGCTGAACTCGAGCAGATCGCCGTCTACAGGGAGGCGGTCGAGGTTGCGGCAGTTCGCCTGACATGCGGCCTGGCGGACCGGAGCGCCATCGATGTCATCCAGGCGATGCTCGAATCCTGCGACAACGACACGCCGCGCGAGGAATGGCATCGCGTCGGCATGGATTTTCACATCGAACTGGCGCGTCTGTCGGGCAATGAATTCCTGTTCCGGGCGGTCCGTGATGCCATGACACGCCTGTCACGGGCGCGCTGGCTGGAGGTTCGCGACGAAGCGGCCCTCAGCCGCGCCTGGGCCGAACATCGCGCCATACTGGCGGCGGCACGCCGTGGCGACGCCGATGAAGCCGCGCGCCTGCTCTCGGTCCACATTGTCGGCAGCCGCGACCGGCTGGTGACGTCGCTCGCCAACGATCGGCGCGGTCTTCGCGCCAGAGGCTTTGCCGTCGTTGCTGCTTAAGGTGGATGAAGGGGCGCAAAGCGGCGTCTGGACGTGTGCGCACTTTCGCCCTCGCTTCGCAGACGCCGATGGCGTAAGGAGCGGCGATGGAAAACAACCGATTTGAAACACCTGTGACTGTGAAGTCAGTCGCGGCGGGAAGCACTCAGCTCTTGCGCACGGCGCGTGAGGCTTCCGACTACCTCCTCAACAGCTGGCCCGGCAAGCGCAGCCCCAAGCATCGCGCGGCCCTGCAGGCCTGCCATGACGCACTCGCCGGCGACAAGCCGGCGATGAACGCCAGGCGCGCCTTCATTGCGGCGGCGCGCGAAGTGGACGTCTTTGTCAGCGACAAGGCGCCGGCCTGACACAAGGCGACATCCGAGGCGGCAATCCGGATTGAGGCACGGCCCGCATCTGCGGGCCTTTTGCCGTCACTTTGCCGTTTCGGTTTCGGCTTCAGTCTCGTCTTCGGGCTTCGAACGTTCCCTCGCTGCAACCTTGGCTGCCAGCTTCTCGGCCTTCTTGGCCGCCTTCTGGCGGTCGCGTTCCTTGCGTTCCTGATCGTAGTTTGGTGGTCGCGCCATATCGGCTCCTTTTTCACTGCCTCGCGGCTCTGGTCCTGCCTAGGAGCATTAGCCGTCAAACACAACAGCTGAAGCGATAGTGCGTCGATGATGGCCAGGCTTGCAAGATGCGCGCCGCAATGATGGGGCCATGCCCATCATTGCGGCGGCGATACCTATCGCCATCGATTTGCCGATCAGATGCCGCTTCGGTCAATCACCAGATCGGCGGCACCAAAGCGGTCCTTTGCCGTCAGCTGCTGGTGCCAGTAGGGATAGAGCAAGGGCGGCCGGCTGACCGCGTCGAGGCGCGCGCGCTCCTCGTCGGAAAGCACCAGGCTTGCCGCCGCGATGTTGTCCAGGAACTGCGTTTCCGTCCTGCCGCCGATCACCAGGGAACTGATGGAC
>NZ_RZPL01000310.1:0-6267 GCF_004022805.1 Mesorhizobium sp. M7A.F.Ca.CA.002.04.1.1
GCGCAGATCATGGCCGGCAGCCGCGACCAGCCGCATGCGGCTTTCCATGGCGGTCCGCAGCCGCGACGAGAGCTGGTTCAGCGCATGCGCGGTGGCCTTGACCTCGGCCGAACCCACTTCCGGCACCGCCGCCAGCACGCCGTCCGATCCGATCTTGGAGACGGCGGCCTCCAGCATTTCGAGCGGTCGGATCAGCACCGAGGTGAAATAGACCGATACCGCCGTGGCGCCGGCGACGATCAGCGAGATCCAGCCGGCCAGAACCAGCCATTCTCGCCGCGGCGGCTTGAGGTGCGGCACCTCAATGATCGCCCATCGGCTGTCGGGCAGGTGCATCGATGCGATCTGGCCGGGTTCGTCCGGCTTCTCGTTGACGACCGCGGGAAAGTCGAGGCCACGGCGGTGCAGGATGTCGTTGAGCATCGCCGTTTCCGCACGAGCCACCTTGCCGCCCGCTGGATGGTCGGCGAATTGAACCCGCAGGACGTCGGGGATCGGCCCCGGCAAGAGCCGCACCACCATTTCCATCTGTTGGGCAATCCACGGCACGGTCAGTTCCGGCGGCGGTCCGCCGCCGCGCACGCTGATGACGGCGGCCGTCGCCAGGCCGACGACGCCGACGATCGAGGCGACCAACAGCAGGATGAGACGGCGGCGCAGCGAATTCACGCGTGGCTCTCCACGGTCTCGACACGCGCCGTGAGCTGGTAGCCGCCATTGCGCACGGTCTTGAACAGCGGCCCGTCGCCGGTGTCGGAAAATTTGCGGCGCAGCCGGCTCACCAGCACATCGACCGAGCGTTCCAGCGGATCGCGTTCGCGGCCCTGCGTCAGGTCGAGAAGCTGGTCGCGCGACAAAAGCCGGCCGGGACGGTCGAGAAACACCTGCAAAAGATCGAACTCGGCGCCGGTGAGGTCGACGGCCACGCCTCGCGCATCCGTCACCTTGCGGGTCTCCGGTTCCAGCCTATAGCTGGCAAAGCGGTAGATGCGCGCGCGCGGCGGCGCGGGCGCCTCCTCGGGCGTCGAGCGCCTGAGCACCGCGCGGATGCGGGCAATGAGCTCACGCGGGTTGAACGGCTTGCCGAGATAGTCGTCGGCGCCGAGTTCCAGGCCGATGATGCGGTCGACATCTTCCTTCAGCGCGGTCAGCAGGATGATCGGGGTGTGCGGCTTGCGGTCGCGCAAACCGCGGCAGATATCGAGCCCCGAGCCGTCCGGCAGCATCACGTCGAGCACGATCAGGTCGAATTGGCCGGAGCCAAGCCGTTGCTCGCATTCGCGCCGGTCCGCCGCCGCCGTGACGCGAAAGCCCTGGCTGTCGAGGTAACGCTGGAGAAGCGTCCTGATCTCGCGGTCGTCGTCGACGACGAGGATATGGGGTTGTGACTGCATGACCGTGCCGTTGCCGATGAATATTGGGACCCGTGATTGCAGGGGCTTGCCGCGATTATAGGAGAGCCGCGCCCGAGCGGCGTGGAAAATTGCAACCGAACGTTTCCGGCGGGCCATGGGAAACATTCGGAAACAAATTGCCCTTTTGCGGAAACCTTCGGCAACACGCCGACGCGAAGCGGACAAAGACGCTTCCTATCCTCTGAACCGTCCGAAGCATGAGAGAAAGGAACATCTTTATGCCAAGCAGACTTCTTGCGCTCGGCCTGTTTTCCGTCGCCGCAATTCACCCCGCGCTGGCGGCGCAGCCCGACCCCGGCGCCGGACCCGGTGAGCCGCCCCCTGTCATGGCCATGCAGGATGGGGCAGGCCACGGCCGGAATGGACCCGGCCCGCATGGACCGATGCGACCTGGTTCGCAGGGTTTCGGCCCGCAAGGCTTTGGCCCCCGCCGCATGGGTCCGCCGCCGGAATTCATGCTGGCCGCCCGGCTCGCCGCGCTGGAGACCCGCGTCGGCATCCGCACCGAACAGCTCGACGCCTGGCGCGACTACACCAGCGCGCTGCAGGCGGTGCTTTCGCAGCCTCGGCCTGACCGCGGGCGGCCCGTTGGTGCTGAAGCGAAGGACCCCGACGCAGCAGGCCCGGGCGGCAAGCCCGATCCCTTCGCCTTCCAGGAAAAGCTGGCCGACGACGTTACCGCCCGCGCGGTTTCGGCCGGCAGACTGAAGGAGGCGATCTCTGAACTGCGCGCCAAGCTGACGCCCGAACAACTCGAACTCCTCGCTTCGGCGGAACGTGCCCATGGATCACCCCCCGGTCCCTGGGGCGGTCCGCCGAACGATGCAGCCGGCCCCAGAGGCCTGCCCAACGATGGCAGGCAGCTCCCGCCCCAGCCCGGGAACGACGAGCAACTCTGACCGACTGCACCGGCCGGCCCGGTACCCAACCCGTTCTCGGGTCGGCCGGTTCTCCGGGGATGGCGGGCGTATCTCCGCCATCCTCGTTTCAATCACGCCCAGTTCGAATCGCGCCAATTCGGAACCATGCCCAATTCGAACCCTGCAATGGAAGCACGACAATGTGGGAAGCCATGATCATGCTGCGGCTGCTCGCGTCCGCCAGCCCGAGGCTCTCGTTCGGTCCTGTCGGGCGAGGCATGCCGCTGGCCCCGCCGGCCGACACGCTGAAGGGCGCGATCCGCCTGAGTTTCGCCGGCTGGCGGTTGTCGCTCCCGCTGTCGCAGCCGCTCGACAACCATGGGCATGATGACCGCAAGATCGCGTGAATTCCGGCAAGGCGCTTGGCATGTCCTCGCTGATCGGCATAATGATGTTGGTGGGCATCGCGGCCGGCTACTCGACCTTCGAGCAGCTCCGGCCGCCGAGAAGGAGCGCGACATGAGCCGCTTCGAAGCATTGCTCGTCGCCGCCCGCAGACCGGCGCGGCCCACCATCAAGAGAGCGGCCGGCAGGCCTCGACCAAGCGGGCGAGTGCCCGCGCCCGCAACTCCAGCGAAAGATCATTCAGTCCATGTCTATCCAGCCTAGCCCGTCTTTGCAGCCGGCACGCCGTCTGGCGCCCTGGACCGCGATGTTCGCATCCGCCTTTCTGCTGGCGGCCTGCTCGCAGGAGAGCAGCGCCCCCGCAGGCATGGGCGCGCCCGGCAAACCGGAAGTCGGCGTCGTCACCCTGCATCCGCAATCGGTGGCGATCACCGCCGAACTGTCGGGACGCACGGCGGCCTCGCTGGTTGCCGAAGTGCGCCCGCAGGTGAACGGCATTATCCAGCAGCGCCTGTTCAAGGAGGGCAGCGAGGTGGCGGCTGGACAGCCGCTCTACCTCATCGATCCGGCGAGCTACAAGGCGTCCTACGATAGCGCGGTCGCCGCACAGCAGAAGGCGGAAGCGGCGGTGCCTACGGCGCAGGCCAAGTTCGACCGTTATGCCGGCCTGTTGAAGCAGAACGTTGTTTCCAAACAGGATTATGACGATGCCGCCGCCACGCTGGCGCAGGCGCAAGCCGATGTCGCCTCGGCCAAGGCCAGTGCCGAGACGGCGCGCATCAGCCTCGACCGGACCTCCATCACGGCACCGATCGCCGGGCGCATCGACAAGTCCACGCTGACGCCGGGCGCGCTGGTGACCGCGAACCAGGACACGGTGCTGACCACCATCCGTGCCCTCGATCCGATCAATGTCGACGTCACGCAGTCGAGCACCAACCTGCTCAATCTGCGCCAGGCGATCTCGGAAGGGCGGCTGAAGTTCAGCGGGCCCAATGTCAGCGTGAAGCTGAAGCTCGAGAACGGCACCATCTACACGCAGACCGGCAAGCTGGAATTCGCCGGCGCCAATGTCGACCAGACCACCGGCACCTTTGCGCTCAGGGCCGAGTTCCCCAATCCCGACCGCCTGCTTCTGCCCGGCATGTATGTGCGGGCACTGGTCGAGGAGGGCGTTGCCCAGAACAGTTTCCTGGTGCCGCAGCGTGCCGTCAGCCGCAACACCAAGGGCGAGGCCACCGCCATGGTCATCAATGCGCAGGGCAAGGTCGAGACGCGCGTGCTCGCCGTGCGCAACAGCGTCGGCAACAACTGGCTGGTGGATTCGGGTGTCGGCGACGGCGACCGCGTCATCGTCGAGGGCATGCAACTGGTGCGCCCCGGCGGCGATGCGACGGGTGTCGAAGTGACGATCGACGAGACGACCGGCGAGGTCAAGGACCGCGGGCAGAGCACGTCCGCCGCACCGGCCGCGTCCAATGCGGCGAAACCGGCGCCTGCCGCCGCGACCGGGAACTGAGCGATGTCACTATTCTTCATCAACCGGCCGATCTTCGCCTGGGTGATCGCCATCGTGATCATGCTGGGCGGCCTCCTGGCGCTCACCTCGCTGCCGATCTCGCAATATCCGCAGATTGCGCCGACGACAGTCAACATCAGCGCCACCTATCCGGGCGCCGACGCGCAGACGGTCGAGAACTCGGTGACCAAGGTCATCGAGCAAGGCATGACCGGTATCGACAATCTCGACTACATGACGGCGACGTCGACCTCGACCGGTTCGGCCTCGATCACGCTGACCTTCACCACAGCGGCCGATCCCGATACCGCCCAGGTGCAGACGCAAAACAAGCTGCAGCTGGTGCAGTCGCAGCTGCCGCAGGTGGTGCAGAGCAACGGCATCACCGTCTCCAAATCCTCGACCGGCTTCCTGATGGTCATCGGCTTCGTCTCGACCGACGCCAAGATGAACTCGACCGATCTCGCCGACTATGTCGACGCCACCGTCAACGACACGCTGAAGCGCGTCGAAGGCGTCGGCTCGACGCAGCTGTTCGGCTCCGGCTATGCCATGCGCATCTGGCTCGATCCGGACCAGCTCGCCAAATATGCCCTGATGCCGAGCGATGTGGCGACCGCCATCGAGGCACAGAACACGCAGGTTTCGGCCGGCCAGCTCGGCGGCCTGCCGGCGCGCAAGGGCCAGCAGCTCAATGCCACGGTGACGGCCAAGAGCCGGCTGCAGACCGCCGAACAGTTCCGCAACATCATCCTGAAGAGCCAGACCGATGGCTCTCTGGTCCGCCTCAACGATGTCGCCACCGTCGAGCTCGGCGCCGAAAGCTATACGACGCAGGCCAATTACAATGGCAAGCCGGCGGCCGGCGTCGCCGTCAATTTGGCGACCGGCGCCAACGCCATCAACACCGCCGAAGCGGTGCGTTCGACGATCGCCCGGCTGAGCTCGACCTTCCCGCAAGGGGTCGAGGTCGTCTATCCCTACGACACCTCGCCTTTCGTGCGGCTGTCGATCGAGGAGGTGGTCAAGACGCTGGCCGAAGCAATCGTGCTGGTGTTCCTGGTGATGTTCATCTTCCTGCAGAATTTGCGCGCCACCATCATCCCGACGATCGCCGTGCCGGTGGTGCTGCTCGGCACGTTCGGCGTGCTGTCGCTGTTCGGCTATTCCGTCAACACACTGACCATGTTCGCCATGGTGCTGGCCATCGGCCTCTTGGTCGACGACGCCATCGTCGTCGTCGAGAATGTCGAACGCGTGATGCAGGAGGAAGGCCTGTCGCCGAAGGAGGCGACGCGCAAGTCGATGCACGAAATCACCGGCGCGCTGATCGGCATCGCCACGGTGCTTTCGGCCGTGTTCGTGCCGATGGCTTTCTTCGGCGGCTCGACCGGCATCATCTACCGGCAATTCTCGGTGACCATCGTCTCGGCGATGGTGCTGTCCGTGCTGGTCGCCCTTGTGCTGACGCCCGCACTTTGCGCCACCATCCTGCGGCCGCCCAAGGACCATGCGACGCAGACCGGCCCGTTCGGCTGGTTCAACCGTGTCTTCGATCGCGGCACGCTTGCCTACCGCGACGGCTCGCACGGCATCATCAACCGATCCTGGCGCTTCCTCGTCGTGTTCCTGGCCATCGTCGTTGCCGTGGGCTGGATGTTTGCCCGGCTGCCGAGCTCGTTCCTGCCGGAAGAGGACCAGGGCATCCTGATCACCAGCGTGCAGCTGCCCGTCGGCGCGACGCAGGATCGCACGGAGCGCGTGCTGGCAGAAGTGACCGACCATTATCTCAACCAGGAGAAGGACGCCGTCGACGGGGTGTTCACCGCCTCCGGCTTCGGCTTCGGCGGCGCAGGGCAGAATGTCGGCATCGCTTTCGTGCGGCTGAAGGATTTCGACCTGCGCAAATCGCCGGCTTCCGCCGCGCAGGCCATCGCCGGCCGTGCGATGGGCGCGTTTTCGAAGATCAGGGACGCGCAGGTCTTCGCGCTCGCGCCTCCCGCCATCCAGGGCTTCGGCAACACCAACGGCTTCGACTTCTACCTGCAGGACGTCAACGGCGCCGGCC
>NZ_RZPL01000311.1:0-6250 GCF_004022805.1 Mesorhizobium sp. M7A.F.Ca.CA.002.04.1.1
GGCTACAAGGGACCGGAAGACCGCGCCAAGCTGGTCGAGGCGACGTGATGGCCTTCGCTGACGACGAAATAGGGCATCTTGTTTTCGCCGGCGGCGGGCGCCGAGCCGATGACGACATGCGAGAACAGCGTGCCGAAGACGATGTCGGTCTTGTGCTGGGTGGCGAACTTGCCGACCACCTCGGCGCCACGGCCGGGATCGGTGCCGTCATCCTCGATGATCACCTCGACCTGGCGGCCATTGATGCCGCCGGCGGCATTGATCGCCTTGACCGCGGCAGCCGTCGTCTTTTCGTACCAGCGGCCATAGGCAGCGCCGATGCCGGTGCGGTGCGACTGGAAGCCGATCTTGATCGGCGCCGAACTCTGCGCCTGGGAATAGCGGACGAAGCCAGGGGCAAGGCCGAGGCCGGCGCCTGCGGCCAGACCTTTCAGTGCGGTGCGGCGGGTGAGCGTGGATCTGGAGAGATCGAAAAACCCATTCTTGTCAGTCACGGCAGTTCCCCTGTTTTTGAGTTTTGACTGGCTGCAACGAGGCAAAAAATCGCATGTGTACAAACTAAATCACCAAAGCCCCGACGTGGCAAGCGGGCTTTCCCCGAAGGCATGCTGGTCGCCTTTTCTCATCCGACAGTCGGCGTGGCAAGCAACCAGAGGCCGAAGACGGTGTAGGCGACCATCAGCAAGGTAAGCGGGAACTGGCTGAGGGCCGCGCGGGAGGGCTGTGGGTGCAGGCGCCAGGCGAAGCCGTGAGCGACGAGGACGGCGAGCACATGCCCCAGGATGATGGCGCCGGCCTGGATATTCCACAGCCACCACGCAGAGTCCGCCCCCGCAACGATGCCGGCCTCGATCTGCATATCGGCGGTGCCGAACAGGTTCCAGCCCATCGCGAACGGATCGGAAAGTGCCGCAAGCGCATATTGGCCGTCGACGAGCAGCGCCGTCAGATAATGCGCAATGTGATAGGCAAGCGCGATCGGCACGATCGACCACACCAGCTGACCGGCCGCCTGGTTAAGAATGTGGTCGCTGCCGGCAAGACGTTGGCCGAGCCAGGCGGCAAGCAGGAACACCGCCGCCAGCAGCGCGAATGTCAGGATCAGCCCGAAAGTGCCGCTGCCGATCAGCGCCGTGCGGCCGGGAAATTCGAGCGGGTTGATGCCGAACAGGCCGAGCCAGAAGAAGGTTTTCGACAGGCCGTCGAAGGACACCGACGACAGGGCGAGCAGCAGGAAAGCCATGCCGCTGGCCGGCAAGGGCTCCGCGGCCAGCAGCTTGGCGCCCGGCCAGCACAGGGCAAGCCGGCCATGTTCGTTCCGTACCACAATTGCGAAACGCGCCACCATGGAGAAGAAGACCGTCAGGAATTCGCCGCTGCGGCTCCAGCCGCGATAGCCGAACGCCAGTATGGCGAGGAAAGAGAATAGCCAGTAGAGGCCGGCGGCCACGGCCAGACGCGCCGGATCGTCGGGCGCCGGATCGATGAGTTCGAACCAGGCAAAGGCGAAGAACAAGATGGCCGCAGGCCAGCAGCCGACCCATCGGGGCAGGCGCCATGTCCCGGTCCCGAACAGGCGCGAGGCGATACGCCATGGTCCATACCAGGGGTTCAGCCATGACCAGAGATCGCCGAAGAGGCCTTGCAACAGCGTGACGCCGGCCCACAAAAGGGTCCAGATCACCAAAGGCAGCGGGTTTGAAAGCGGGTCGTGGCTGCCGAAAAGGCCGGCGGCGATGAGAATTGCAAAGCCGGCAAAGGATATCAGGCTGATGGCGGCGCGGGCGCTGTCGCCGAAGGTGAACAGCGGCAGGCGTCGGCGCCAGAAGCGGGCAAGCGAAGCCGCCGGCAGCAGCGCCAGGACGAGGAAGCTGACGGCCACGGCGAAGGCGCCTCCGACCAGATAGTAGCCGGTCGGCAACAGCAGGACGTGGCCCCGGTCGGAGGCGTGGGCGAAGGCTGGGGTGGGGAGGAGGGCAAACAGCGCCGCAGATAATAACGCCAACAGCTGATGGCAGTGCTCTACGAGGCCCCCCTCTGTCCTGCCGGACATCTCCCCCTCAAGGGGGGAGATCGGCAGAACGGCCTGTTGGCGCCATTCTTCAAGCGTTGGAGATTGGCGAAAGCAGGGACCAGGGACCAAGTCCAATCTCCCCCCTTGAGGGGGAGATGTCCGGTAGGACAGAGGGGGGCGCCAAGGAACTCGGCCTATCCAAGAGCCCCACCACCCCACCCCTCACACCTTGACCAATTGCTCCACGCGGTCCTTCTCGCCAAAAATCCTGAGATACCGCTCGATCTCTTTCACATCGCCGGTCGCCTTGGCCGGATTGTCCGACAGCTTGACCGCTGGCCTGCCATTGGCCTCGGTGACCTTGCAAACCAGCGATATGGCGTCGAGGCTGTTGGTTTCCGTCGGCGCGCAGCCTTCGAAATCATTGGTCAGATTGGTGCCCCAGCCGAACGACATGCGCACCTTGCCCTTGAAGTGGCGATAGGTCTCCTCGATGGTCTCGACCTCGAGCCCGTCGGAGAAGATCAGCAGTTTCTGCTTGGGGTCCTTGCCCTTGTCGCGCCACCAGGACAGGATTTTTTCGCCGCCTTCGATCGGCGGCGCGCTGTCGGGGCGAAAGCCCGTCCAGTCGGCCACCCAGTCCGGCGCATCGCGCAGGAACGATGCTGTGCCGAAGGCGTCGGGCAGCACGATCAGCAGATTGCCGCCATAGTAGCGCTGCCAGTCCTGCAGCACCTTGTAAGGCGACTGTCTCAGCTCTTTTTCCGAGTCGGCAAGCGCGGCAAACACCATCGGCAGCTCATGTGCGTTGGTGCCGAGCGCTTCGAGGTCGTTGTCCATGGCCAAAAGCACGTTGGAGGTGCCGGTGAACGCCTCGCCGATGCCTTCCTTCAACGCCTCGACACACCAGCGCTGCCATAGGAAGGAATGGCGCCGGCGCGTGCCGAAATCCGAGATGCGGATGCCGGGCAGCGCCTTCAGCCGCTCGGTCTTGGCCCACATCTTGGATTTGGCGCGGGCATAGAGCACGTCGAGCGCGAAAGGCCCGAACGCCCGCATCGCCGCGCGAGATCGGAGTTCATTGATGATGGCGAGCGCCGGGATTTCCCACAGCGTGGTGTACATCCACGGCCCGCTGAAGGTCAGTTCATACTGCCCGTCGCACTTCGACAGCTCGTATTCGGGCAGCCGGAAGCCTTCCAGCCAGGCGAGGAATTCCGGTTCGAAGATCTGCTTGCGGCCGTAGAAATTGTTACCGCCGAGCCAGATCATCTCCTTCTTGGAGAAGCGCAAGGTGCGGGCATGGTCGAGTTGTTCGCGCAATTCGCCCTCGTCGATCTCGTCGGCAAGGCGCACCGAGGTCGTGCGGTTGATCAGCGAGAAGGTTGCGTCGACCTTGGGATACATGCCCCAGATCATCTGCAGCATCAAAAGCTTGTAGAAATCCGTGTCGAGCAAGCTGCGCACGATCGGGTCGAGCTTCCAGGTGTGGTTGTAGACGCGCCGCGCAATATCGGTCTTAGCCATGTTTCAACACCGCCTTCGCTGCCTGCCATCCACAATTGCGACAGGCCTCATAGCATCGAATCGGCCGCAACGCTGCCCGCTTTCAGGCTGGCCCGACAAAAAGAGCTGCCTGCATGCGGCGGCGCGCAGCCCGGCATCAGCTTGCGGATTTGCCGCCCATCACCCTGAGCGCCGGACGCTTGCGGCGGCTGACGATGCGGCCGGCCACAGGGGCGTCGGCGCGCCCATCGTCCCCCGCTTTCTCGGCAAACAGCCAGTCGACGAACACCTGCACGATCGGCGTCGTCCGCATCTCGTTGCGGCAGACGACATAGAAATCGTCGACCGCCGGCACCGACAGGCTGAACGGCGCGACCAGCATGCCCCTGGCCAGCAGCGCGCTTGCCGTCACCGAGTCGCCCAGCGCCACGCCGTGGCCGTGCACCGCCGCCTCGGTCGCCATACGGGCATCGCCGAGGTGATGGCGGCGGCCCCGCTCCAGGTCCAGCGCATCGGCGGCAGCCAGCCAGGTGTGCCACTCGCGGCCGTCATCGCCATGCAGGAAGACATGATCGGCGAGATCCCTGACGCTGCGGATCGGCCGGTTGTTGATCAAGGTCGGGCTGACCACGGGAAACAGTTCGAGGCCCGACCATTTGCGCATCCAGCAATCGGTCCAGCTGCCGTCGCCATAATGCACGCAGACATCGATATTGGGCGCCCGCAAATCCTTGGGATCGTTGGAAGGAATAAGCGTCAGCCTTATGTCGGGATATTGCGCCATGAAACTGCCGAGCCGCGGTGTCATCCACAGCAACAGTAGCGCCGGCACGCAGGAGACCGAAAGTGTGCCGCTGCTCGCCGGCCTTGTCATGCGCTGGGTGGCGGCGGCGATGCCGTCGAACGCGGTCGACACCGCCGGCAGAAGCTCCGCGCCATGCGGTGTCAGCTTGACCCGCTGGCCGACCCGCTCGAACAGCTTGACACCGAGCGACTGCTCGAGCGCCTTGATCTGGTGGCTGACGGCGCCATGAGTGACGTTCAGCTCAGTCGCCGCCTTGGTCAGTGAACCATGGCGAGCCGTTGCCTCGAAGGCGCGCAGCGGATTGAGCGGTGGCAGGCGCTTGGTCATGGTACCACTTTGTTGTGAGATTTTCTCACAGAAAACACCCTAACAATATCAATTGATTTTTCAATGCCACTGCCAGACACTTGAGTTTAGAACAGCATCAAGACATGAAATCTGCAGGCAGCCAGCGGGACAGCGGCCCGGCCGGATGACGGTCGGTTCGCAGGCGTCACCCGCGCCGGCACTGCATCAGCCCAGGAGGAGCGGACATGGGATACGATCGCGGCAAGCTCGATGCGTTGCGTCGCAAATATGGTGAAAGCCATGGCGGCGAGATGTTCGACCCGAAATTCCGCAAGGTCGCCGACAAGATCTTCTCCAAGAGCGGCACGCGGCTGGCGCCCTATTCAGGCATCCCGACCTTTCTTGCCGCGCCCTACCGCGAAATATCGGCCGACAATCCGGATTTCGGCGATTTGCAGGTGGCGATGATCGGCGTGCCGATGGATCTCGGCGTCACCAACCGCCCGGGCTCGCGCTTCGGGCCAAGGGCGTTGCGCGCCATCGAGCGCATCGGGCCCTACAATCACGTGCTGGAATGCGCGCCGACGCATGAGCTCAGGGTCGCCGACATTGGTGACACGCCGTTCCGCAGCCGCTACCGGCTTGAGACCAGCCATGAGGATATCGAGCGCCGCACCAACCAGATCGTCGATGCCGGGGTCATTCCGCTGTCGATCGGCGGCGACCATTCGATCAGCCATCCAATTCTGAAGGCCGTCGGCAAGAAGGCCCCGGTGGGGTTGATCCATATCGACGCCCACTGCGACACCAGTGGCCTGTTCGACATGACCAAGTTCCACCATGGCGGCCCGTTCCGCAACGCGGTGCTTGACGGCGTGCTCGACCCGACGCGCACGATCCAGATCGGCATCCGCGGCTCGGCCGAATATCTGTGGGAGTTCACCTACGAGTCCGGCATGACCGTGGTGCATGCCGAGGAGGTGACCGGCCTCGGCATTCCGGCGATCATCGAGAAGGCGCGCAAGATCGTCGGCGACGGCCCGACCTATGTCTCCTTCGACATCGACAGCGTCGATCCGGCCTTCGCGCCGGGCACCGGCACGCCGGAAGTCGGCGGTCTGACGACGCGCGAAGTGCTCGAACTGCTGCGCGGCCTCAAAGGTCTTAACATCGTCGGCGGCGACGTCGTCGAGGTGGCGCCGCAATACGACTCGACCACCAACACGGCGCATGCCGCCGCACAGGTGCTGTTCGAGATACTGAGCCTGATGGTGTTCAGCCCGGCGATAACAGGCAAGGGCGCCTGACGTCTAGAAAAGCAAAGGCAGCCGCCGCGCTGGAGCCGGCGGCCGACCCGAACAAACAAAGCTTCCAGACAGGGGAATGACAATGACAATCCGTAAGACATTTGCCTCCATCGCCGCCGTGCTGATGCTCGGCACGGCCGGTTTCGGCCTCGCAGTTCAGGCCGCTAGCGCCGATGCGCTGGCGGACATCACCAAGGCCGGCACCATCAATGTCGGCGTCTTCGCCGACTTTCCGCCCTTCTCCTCGGCCAGCGCCGACATGAGCCTCAAGGGCTATGACATGGATGTCGCGCAATACATCGCCGATACGCTCAAGGTGAAGCTCAATCC
>NZ_RZPL01000312.1:0-6244 GCF_004022805.1 Mesorhizobium sp. M7A.F.Ca.CA.002.04.1.1
GTTGTGAAATCGACGCCCCCGGTCGCCGACTTGGTCGCGGCAACGGTCGCGATGCCAGCGCCGGCGCTGGCCTCCATGTGCTGCTTGGCATCCTTCGACGCCATCGTCATGCCGGCCATCGAACTGGTGCCGCTGGTGAAGGCCGCCAGATTTGGATCGTAGACGCCCGAGCCCTTGCCGTCCTTGATCGAAAACTGAGTGCTTTGCAGGCCTTCGGGTCCGTTGAACTCGAAGGAGGCGCTCTGGGAGAAATCCATCGAGACATCCCAGGATCCGTCGCTGCGCGGCTTGACCATCAGGGCATAGGGCGCGAAGTCGAACTTCAGCAGTTTCTGGTCCGGAAATGATGCGGCAAGTGCCTTGAAATCGAACAGGATCTTGTAAGCACCACCTTCCAGCGAAACCTTCAAAATGCCTTTGTCGATCGCCTGCTTGCCGACATAGCGGGACAAGTCGTCGGACAATTGCTTCGCACCCTGACTGTCGACGGTCTGACTGAGAGCAGGGGCACTCAACGCAAGAAGGAACACGAATGGCAGGGCACGGTTCACGCGAATTCTCCGTTTGACCGAGAAGAAAGGCTTTGTCCGTCTGGTATGAAATTACCGCTGCAACCGCAAGGTGAGATCGACAACGGCATCCGGGCAGGCAATCTCGATCAAAGCACCAGCCGCATCAGCGGCCGACCGGCCTTGCGTTCCAACAGCCTCTCGAAACCAGCCTTCTCGAAGACCCGCGACGAGCCGACGAACAGGCCGATCGAACGCGAATCGCGAGACAGATCTATCGGACAAGCCTCGAGCAGCCGTGCACCGTTCTGGCGGGCAAAATCGATGCCGCCTTCGACGAGGCGATGCGTGATGCCCCTGCCGCGCGCCTTGCCGCGGATGAAAAAGCAGGAGATCGCCCAGACGGCCGGATCCGTGGCGTCGGCAGGATCGACCGGTGCCGACCCCCTGCCCTGGTTGTTCCATTCGGGCACGTCGGCGCGCGGTCCGATCTGCATCCAGCCAACCGCCTGACCGTCCTCGAATGCCAGCAGGCCCGGCGGCGGGCCGGCCTCGATGCGCGCCTTGATGTGGTCCTTGTTGCGTTCCCGGCTGCTCTCGCGACGCATCGCCGGCGCCAGCCGGAAGTGCGTGCACCAGCAGCCGTAGCAGGCACCTTGCTTGCCGAAGAGGTCCTCGAATTCAGCCCAAAGCTCGGGCGCAAGCGGCGCTATGGTCGTGCTCATGCGTTCTCCCCAGGCCAGCCTTGTCGCTGGCCTTGCACTGTCGTACCATTGCCTCTGTTCTCTTTATGTTCGCAGCGATGGCGGCCCCTGTCAACAATCCCGATCACGGTTTTTGCCGCGACTGCCTGATGCTTCAGCGCAGCCAGACGCGCCGCTGCGAGCGCTGCGGCAGCCCCCGGCTTGCGCGTCATCCCGAGCTTTACCGGCTGCATCTGGCCCATATCGATTGCGACGCCTTCTATGCGGCAATCGAAAAGCGCGACAATCCGGCGCTCAAGGACAAACCGTTGATCATCGGCGGCGGCAAGCGCGGCGTGGTCTCCACCGCCTGCTACATCGCCCGCATCCAGGGCGTCCGCTCGGCCATGCCGATGTTCAAGGCGCTCGAAGCCTGCCCGGAGGCGGTGGTCATCAGCCCCAACATGGAAAAATACGTCCGCGTCGGCCGCGAAGTGCGCGCCATGATGCAGGCGCTGACGCCGCTGGTCGAGCCACTGTCGATCGACGAGGCGTTTCTCGACCTCGCCGGCACCGAACGACTGCACGGCCTGCCACCCGCTGTGGTGCTGGCGCGCTTTGCGCTGGCGGTCGAGAAGGAGATCGGCATCACCGTTTCGGCCGGCCTGTCCTACTGCAAGTTCCTCGCCAAGATAGCGTCGGACTTCCGTAAACCGCGCGGCTTCTCGGTCATCGGCGAAGCCGAGGCGGTCGGCTTCCTGGCGGCGCAGCCGGTGACCATGATCTGGGGTGTCGGCAAGGCGTTCAACGCAACGCTGGAGCGTGACGGCATCCGCACCATCGGCCAGCTGCAGCAGATGGATCGCGGCGACCTCATGCGCCGCTATGGCACGATGGGCGACCGGCTCTACCACCTTTCGCGCGGCGAGGATGTCCGCCGCGTCGATCCCGATCAGGACGCCAAGAGCGTATCGGCCGAAACCACCTTCGACACCGACATCGCGTCGCTGGAGGAACTGATCGCGGTTCTCAGGGGTCTTTCGGAAAAGGTTTCGGCACGGCTGAAAAAGTCAGGCATTGCCGGGCGCACCGTGGTGCTGAAACTGAAGAGCCAGGATTTCAAGCTGCGCACGCGCAATCGCCAGCTCGGCGACCCGACCCGGCTCGCCGACCGCATCTTTCAGACTGGGGTGGAGCTTCTGCGCAAGGAAACCGACGGCACGAAGTATCGGCTGCTCGGCATCGGCGTCAGCGACCTCTCGGACGACGACAAGGCCGACCCGCCCGATCTGGTCGACATCCAGTCGCGCAAGCGCGCCATGGCCGAGGGCGCCATCGATGCCTTGCGCGACAAGTTCGGCCGCAAGGCGGTGGAAACCGGCTACACATTCGGCAAGGGCCGCGATGCCCATCCGCCGGAGCCGCTCGAGGATTAGGTGCGCTGCAAGTCTATCCTGCTCGTCACCACGCTCTTGCCGGTTTTCGGGTCGGTGTCGATGACGGTCAGCCGCATGCCGTTCTCGCCGCGTTTCTCGACCTTCATCTGCGCCCTTCGGTCGCCATTGACCTCCTTGGCCCAGCGAATGCCCAGGTTGATCGCATTGCCCGAACGGCTGCCGTTGAGTTGCGCCGGTCCCGTGCGAGAGCCGACATAGGTGCCGCTGTATTTGGCACCTGTAACTTTCAGATTGGCGCTGATGGCCCGCGACACCACAATGAGACCGCGGCAATTTCCATCCAGCGATAGCGAGGTTGAGGTCGCATTCGACTTGAAGCTGCACGATACGCTGACGTTCGGAGCATCCGTGGTTACCTGGACAGTGCCCTTGCCGGCGAAATTGCCCTTGAACGACTGAAGAAATTGGGTCTCGTCGGCATGTGCTGCGCCTGCCGCAACCAATAGACCGCCGGTAAGCGCGAATTGCGCGAAGGATCTCATCGAAGCTCTCCTTGTCGTTTTCGAAAAAAGGCGGGGCGATCCACGAGCACGGCTGACCATCGGGACTCAACGCCACCTACCATTTCAGGTTCCGTCCGCCACATGACTGTTTTACAACATCGAGCCAGTCGCGACTGGCCCAGAAGAATGCCTTGGCTAGCGGTTGCGGCAGAGGTGCTGGCCTGCGACATAGCGCGAATGGCACCCACCCCCTCGATCCCCAAGGCCGCGTTCTGGATGGCGCTGTCTATCGCCTCGTTCCTTGGCATGACGGTCGCCGGCCGGGCCACGACAGCGGAGCTCAACGTCTTCCAAGTGCTGGAGTTGCGCTCCGTGATCGGCTTCTTCATCCTGCTGCCGCTGGTGATGATGAGTGGCGGCTTTCAAGCCATGCGCACGCAGCGCCCGGTTGCCCATATCGCCCGCAACGTCATCCATTACACGGGCCAGGCGGCATGGCTCTACGCCCTCACCTTGATTCCGCTGGCCGTGTTGATCTCGATCGAATTCACCACTCCGATCTGGACAGCTATCCTGGCGGTGATCTTTCTGGGCGAAAGGCTGAACCGGCCCAAGTTGGCAGCGATCGCGCTGGGGCTGATCGGCGTGGTGATCATCGTGCGCCCCGGTGTCGGCTCGGTCGATCCTGGACATCTCGTCGTGCTGGGCGCCGCGGCCTGCTTCGGCATCTCGGTGGTCACCGTCAAGTCGCTGACCCGGACAGACAGCGTCGTACGCATCATCTGCTGGATGCTGATTGTCCAGTCGGTGGTCGGTCTCATCCCGGCGCTCTATACGTGGCGCAACCCGCCACTGGAGCTATGGCCATGGATCGTGCTGATCGCCTTCACCGGCATGTCGTCGCATTTCTGTATGGCCCGAGCGCTTGGCTATGCCGACGCGACCATCGTCTCGCCGATGGATTTTCTACGCGTGCCGCTATCGGCACTGATCGGCTGGCTGCTCTATAGCGAGCAGATCGACGCCTTCACCGCCGGCGGCGCGCTGCTGATCCTGATGGGCAATCTGCTCAATCTGCAGCGCAGGCAGATAAAGCCGGCCGAAGTGGCGGCGTCGTAGTCCCGCCGGCCGTCAGTTCCCTTCGTCGGGTATGTTGAGAAGATGGCCGCAGGCCTTGCAATGCACGGCGTCCGGCTCGTGCCGCCGCAAGCCGCACTGCGGACAGGGAAACAACACCTTGGCTGGCCGGAAGATCGCCTGAGCCAGTCTGACAAACAGCGATATGCCGATGATCATGGTGACGATTGCCGTCAGCTTGCCGGCCATGCCCGGCAGCACGATGTCGCCGAAGCCGGTCGTCGTCACCGTGGCGACAGTGAAATAAAGCGCGTCGATATAGTTTTCCAGGCCGGCGCCAGTGCGAAAGAAGAACGTGTAGACGAAGCCGGTGATGACGAACAGGAAGGTCAAAAGGTTGATGACCGCGTGGCTGGCCTCTCGCCACGGCCGCAGTCCTCGCATCTCGAAATGCCGCCAGAGCGAACCGCTGCGCGACAGCGACCACAGCCGCAGGATGCGCAGGAAGGCGAGATTGGCGAACGCCGTTGGCATCAGCAGCGTCAAGAGGATGAAGACATCGACCCACGAGGTCGGCTGCTTCATCAGCCGCAGCATGTTCTTGGAGGCAAGCAGGCGGGCAGCGAGGTCCGCGGCAACCAGCGCGGCCGCCGAATAGTCGAGCCAGAGGAAGGACGGCTTGTCCTGGAGAACCGGCGTCGCGATGAAGAAGGCGATGATGGCGAGGTCGATGACGACGGCCACCAGTTGGAACCGGAAAGCGGCCGGCGTGCGCCCATGATAAAGCCTGCGCAGCCGGTCACGCAGCCGCGCCAAGGCTGAAACCGCCTGCGACCCATTCCTCTGCGCCGGCTTCATGCTGACTGCGCCGGCGTTGGCCGCAGCGACCGCCCGGCTGATTGCCGCGCCCCGAAAAGAGCGGGGGTCACACCAATTCCACTTCGACCACGCCCGGCACCGCGCGCATCGCCGAGGCGATCTGCGGCGAGATACGGTAGCGGTTCGGCAGCTCTATCTCGATTTCACCCTCGCCTTCTTCCTTGATCAGCACGAAACTGACCTGGCCTTCGCCCCTGACGGTCAGTTGGCCGGCCAGCGTGTTGATCGGCGTGGCGTTGCGCACGAAGATACGCAGCGCCTTCTGGATGCGACTTGCCTCATCCTCCAGCGACTGCACCGAGTTGATGCGCAGATTGACGCCTTCCGGCCTGTCCTCGGCCGCAACGGTGATGACGACGGAGCGGCCGGCCTCGAGCAGGTCGCGATACTGTGCCAGTCCTTCCGAAAACAGCACGGCTTCGTACTGGCCTGACGTATCCGAAAAGGCGATGACGCCCATCTTGTTGCCGGTGCGCGTCTTGCGTTCCTGCTTGGATGTCACCGTGCCGGCCAGGCGGCCGGCGGCGGCACCGCGTTTGACGGCCGCCGAGAACTCGGCCCACGTTTGCACCCGCATCTTCTGCAGGGCCGCCTTGTACTCGTCGAGCGGGTGGGCCGAGAGGTAAAAGCCGACCACCTGGAATTCACGGTGCAGCCGGTCGGCGGCGAGCCACGGCTCTGTCGCCGGCAGATTGAGTGCCTGCGACTGGGCGCCGAGCGAGGCGCCGAAGATGTCGTGCTGTCCGGAAACCGCGTTCTGCTGCGCCAGCGACGCCAGCCCCATCATGCGTTCCACGCCCGCCATCATCGACGCGCGGTCGTGGCCGAAGCAGTCGAGCGCGCCGGCCATGATCAGGCTTTCGAAGACGCGCTTGCCGACGATCTTGGGATCGACCCGCTCGCAGAAATCGGCGAGGTTCTTGAACGGCTTTTCGCCACGCTGGGCAACGATGTGCTCGACCGCCGCGTCGCCGACGCCCTTGAGCGCTGCCAGCGAATAATAGATGCGGTTCTCACCGACCTCGAAGGGGCGAAAGCTCGATGTCACCGACGGCGCCAGAACCTCGATGCCGAGGCGCAGCGCGTCCTGGCGGAAATCGGCGAGCTTGTCGGTGTTGCCCATGTCGAGCGTCATCGACGCCGCCAGGAACTCGACCGGATAATGCGCCTTGAGATAGGCGGTCTGGTATGAAACC
>NZ_RZPL01000313.1:0-6242 GCF_004022805.1 Mesorhizobium sp. M7A.F.Ca.CA.002.04.1.1
ACCCAGATCTCGTAGCCGAGATCGCCGGTATAGCTCACACGGCCGACCAGGCACGGCGCCATGCCGATATCCATCCGGCCAATGGCCATGAAGGAAAAGGCCGCGTTGGAGACATCCGAGCGCGTCGCCTTTGCCAGCACATCCCGCGCCTTCGGGCCGGCGATCGACAGACCGGTGAGCTTCGCGCCCAGCGACTCGATGCGGACCGATCCATCGTCAGGCAGGTGCTTCTCGAACCAGCGCATATGGTATTGCTCGGCGATGCCGGAGCCGGCGAGGAACCAGCCCTCACTTCCGAGATTGGCGAGGGTGAAATCGCCGATCAGTCTGCCGTCTTCCTTCAGCATCGGCGCCAGCGTCATGCGGCCGGGCTTGGGCAGTTTGCAGGCAAGCATCCGGTCGAGCCAGGCGGCCGCTCCCTCACCCGTCACCTTGTATTTGGCGAAGCTCGAAATCTCCGACAGGCCGACACCGTCGCGAACTGTGGCGACCTCCTTGGCGACCTGCGTGAAATCGCTCGAGCGGCGCCAGGAGAATTCGTCCTTGACGCCTTCCGGCGCGTACCACAGCGGCACTTCCAGCCCATAGGCAACGCCCCATTGCGCACCCTTGGCCGACAGCAGGTCGTAGACCGGCGTCGTCTTCAGCGGCCGCCCGGCGGGCAGCTCCTCATTGGGGAAGCGGATCGAAAAGCGCCTGGAATAATTCTCGCGCACCTTGGCGTTGGTATAGGCCATCGTCGCCCAGTCGCCGTAGCGCGCGACATCCATCGCCCAGATGTCGGCGCCGGGATCGCCCTCGATCATCCAGTTCGACAAAGCGAGGCCGACGCCGCCGCCTTGCGAAAACCCGGCCATGACACCGCAGGCGACCCAGAAGCCCGGCAGCCCGCGCACCGGCCCGACCAATGGGTTGCCGTCGGGCGCGAAGGTGAAAGGCCCGTTGATGATCTGCTTGATGCCCGTGTTCTGGAAGGCCGGGAAATGGCGGAAGCCGACCTCAAGCGACGGCGCGATGCGGTCGATGTCGGGCGCCAGCAATTCATGGCCGAAATTCCATGGCGTCTGGTATTCGGACCATGGCTTGTTGGCCTTTTCGTAAGTGCCCATCAGCATGCCGCCGCGCTCCTGGCGCAGGTAAAGCTCGCCGTCGAAGTCGACCGCGTGGATGATCTCGGTGCCGGTCTTGGCGTTCCAGGCGGCGACCTCCGGCATATCCTCGGTGATCAGGTACATGTGCTCCATGGCCAGCACCGGCAGTTCGAGGCCGACCATGCGGCCGACCTCGCGCGCCCACAGGCCGCCGGCGTTGACGACATGCTCGGCCACCACCTCGCCCTTGTTGGTGATGACCCGCCACAGTCCGTCAGGGCGCCGCACGATGTCCTCGACCTTGGTGAAACGCTCCACTTCCGCCCCAAGTTTCCGCGCGGCCTTGGCATAGGCGTGGGTGACGCCGGAGGGATCGAGATGGCCGTCCTCTTTGTTCCTGACCGCGCCGACGAACTGCTTGGGATCGAGCAGCGGCATCAGTTCGGCCGCTTCGTTGGGCGAGATCTCCTCGAGCTCGATGCCGAGATAGCGGCCCTTGGCGACGACGCCGCGCAGCCAGTCGAGCCGCGCCTCGGTCGCTGCCAGAAGCACGCCACCGGTCAGATGCACGCCGGTCGCCTGGCCGGAAAGCTCCTCGATCTCCTTGTAGAGATTGATCGTGTATTTCTGCAGCTTGGCGACGTTGGGGTCGCCATTGATGGTGTGCATGCCCCCGGCCGCGTGCCAGGTCGAGCCTGAGGTCAGCTCGTCGCGCTCGAGCAGGACAACATCGGTCCAGCCGTGGCGGGCGAGATGGAACAACACGGAGCATCCGACGACGCCACCGCCAATGACCACGACCTTTGCATGCGATTTCATGGATTTTTTCTCTGATATCAGTGAGTTGAATGGGTGAATGGATTCAAGCTGGGAACGATCACGGCTCGCCCTGCCCGATCGCTTCCTTGCGCCTGGCCATGTAAGCCTCTAGCGCCTCGCGCACGGCGATATCCATCACCGGCTCGACATAGTCCTCCAGCGCTTTCTTCCACAGCCGCGTTGCGCGTGCCGTGGCGTCGAGGCCGCCGGCTTCCTGCCAGGCTTCGTAATTCTGCCAGTTGGACAGCATCGGCTGGTAGAAGGCAGTGGCGTAGCGCTCCAGCGTGTGCGGCTCGCCGAAGAAATGCCCACCGGTTGGCACCGCACCCAAAGCCTCGACGGCGAGTTCCGCCTCATTGACTTCGATCGGGCGCAAGAACTCCATCATATGCTGGATCATCTCGACATCGATGATGAGTTTTTCGAACGACGCCGTCAGCCCGCCCTCCTGCCAGCCGGCGGCGTGGTAGACGAGGTTGCCGTGGCCGAGCACCGCCCCCCACAGTGCCATCAGCGTCTCATAGGCGCCCTGCGCGTCGGCGGCATTGGAAGCCGAGCCCGGCGTCGTGCGGTAGGGCAGCCCGTAGCGCCGCGCCAGTTGCCCTGACGCAATGTTGGCCTTGGTGTTCTCGGGCGTGCCGAAGGCCGGCGCGCCCGACTTCATGTCGACATTGGAGGTGAAGGCGCCATACATGACCGGCGCGCCCGGACGGACAAGCTGCGTCAGCACGACGCCGAACAGCGCCTCGGCATTCTGCTGCGCCAGCGCCCCGGCCAGCGTCACCGGGCTCATCGCCCCCATCAGCGTGAACGGCGTCACCGCCACCGACTGGCCGAACTCGGCCATGGTCATCAGGCCTTCGGCCATCATCTCGTCGAAGCGGCGCGGGGAGTTGACCGAGATGATGGTGGTGATACCGGGATCGTCGCGCATCTGGTCGAGCGTCAGCCCACGCGAAATCGCCATCATCTCGATGCCGTCCAATGCCCTGCCCCGGCCGATCGCCGAGACATGGAAACTCTTGTCGGTCAGCGTCAGATTGGTGAAATAAGTGTCGAGATGGCGAGAGTTTGCCGGCAGCTCCACCGGCGCGCAGACCTGGTTGCCCAGCATGTGGATGCAGTTGAAATGCTGCGCCAGCCGTGTGAGATCCGAATAGTCGCGCAAATTGCCGGCGCGGCGGCCGCGCTCCATGTCATGGACATTGGGCGGCCCGGCAACGAGGGTGAAATTGATGGTGTTGCCGCCCAGATGAACCGCGTTGGCCGGGTTGCGCGGCGTCAACACATAGCTGGGCTGCGTGGTCTTCAGCACGTCTTCGATCAGGCCGCGATCGATGCGGACATTCGCTGAGGCATGATCGACCCTGGCGCCGGCCTTCTCGAACAGCGACAGCGCGCGCGGACTCATCACCTCGATGCCGAAATTCTCCAATATGTGCATCGACGCCTGATGGATCTGCTCGATCTGATCGGGCGACAGCATGGCCATTGGCGGATAGGGATTGGTCACCCGCCTGAGCGGCAGTTGCGGAATGGCCGATGGCCCCCGATTGCTGGTGCGCTCGGCGCCGCGTTTGCGTCTTGGTTCGTTCATGCCTGGCATCAAAGCCCCGGCAAACCAGGCAAGCTGTCATAAATACGCCGTTTGCGGGCGTGATTTTAGCCACGGCGGCATTTCCGCAGTATCCATTTATAGAATACGACGAAATATGTCGGATTGTTGATATGGGATTTCCTCGAGCGACCGCTCGGGCGAAGCGTTAATGGACGCTGCAAGATTCCCTTTATGATTTCGGCCTATTGCTCTGCCGATGCGTAGTTCGAGTTTTAGTAAAATTGGTGCGGTTTGCGTGCTGCTGGCGCTTTCGGCCTGCGCCACGCCGCCCAATCACATCAACAATGTCTGCGCCGTCTTCGACCAGAATGACGGCTGGTTCGACAACTGGCAGTCTGCCGCCGAGCGCACCCAACAGAAATATGGCATTCCCGTTCCCGTACTGATGGCGACGGTGCGCAAGGAATCGGGCTTCAAGAGCAATGCAAGGCCGCCGCGTACCAAGCTGCTCGGCTTCATTCCGTGGAAGCACGTCTCCACGGCCACCGGCTTCTCGCAGGCGCTGGACGGCACCTGGTCGCAATATCAGCGCGAGACCGGCAACTGGGCGGCGCGGCGGACGAAATTCGCCGATGCGGTCGATTTCGTCGGCTGGTATCATTCCAAGACATCTGACACCTACGGCGTCGCCCGCAACGACACCTACAATCTCTACCTTGCCTACTATCTCGGCTGGACCGCCTATGGCCGCGGCAACAGGGGCGATGCCGGTGTGCAGGGCTATGCCCGGGCCACCGACAAGATGGCGCGGGACTATGCCCAGCAGTTGAGCGAGTGCGGGAACTGAGCTTGCCGCATCGTTGATCTCGATCTTCGGACTGTCAGCTCGGCCTTTTGCCGCGCGGACGCTTTGGTGGCGTGCCAGCAAAACCGGGGCCATCGCCATGCGGCGCGTCGTCCGGCATACCTTCGTGCGCGGCGTGTTCCTTGTCGAACTTGATCACGGGCTCCATCTTGGCCAGCACGTCGTCGGAGAGCCAGCACAGGCTCATATGACCGTCGCCGAGATGCTTGACCGGCGGCACCTTGGTCTCGCAGAGATTGTCCGGCACCAGCTTCTTGTAGCCGCAACGGGTCTGGAACGGACACCCGGATGGCGGGTTCATCGCCGACGGGATGTCGCCTTCCAGCACGATGTGCTTCTTCACGACACTCGTGTCGGCGATCGGGATCGCCGACAGCAGCGCCTCGGTATAGGGATGATAGGGCGGTGCGAAGATCTGGTCGGTCGTGCCTTGCTCGACGATATAGCCGAGATACATGACGACGACGCGGTCGGCGATGTAGCGAACGACGGACAGATCGTGGCTGATAAACAGCATCGTCGTCTTGTTCTTGCGCTGGATGTCCATCAGCAGTTCGGTCACCGCCGCCTGCACCGACACGTCCAATGCCGAGACCGGCTCGTCGGCCACCACCACCTTGGCGTCACCGGCAAAGGCTCGCGCCACGCCGATGCGCTGCTTCTGGCCGCCCGAAAGCTGACGCGGCTTGCGGGTTTCGAATGCCCGCGGCAGCTTCACCAGGTCGAGCAGCTCCAGCATCCGCTTGCGGCGATCGGCAACCGTCTTGCCGACATTGAACTTCTCCAGCGTGCGGATGATCTGCGAACCGACCGAATGGCTGGGATTGAGCGTGTCGAACGGATTCTGGAACACCATCTGGATCGACGACACCGTGTCGACGCTCCGTTTGTCGATCCCCGTCGACTGGATTTCCGTGTTGCCCAGCGTCACCGTGCCGGCACTTGCCGTCTCCAGCCCGAGCAGCACCTTGGCCAGCGTCGACTTTCCGCAGCCGGATTCGCCGACGATGGCGACCGTCTCGGATTCGCGCGCCATGAACGAGATCGTCTCGTTGGCCTTGACGACGCGGCCCTCGCTCGAGCCGAACACCTCGCTGCCGCCGACCCTGTAATATTTTCTGAGGTCCTCGATCTTGAGCACCGGCGCGCCGGGCATGACGCGCTCATTGACCTTCTTGGCACCGGGTGGCAGCGCTTCCCAGTCGATCTCGTTGAAGCGCACGCAGCGCGAGAAATGGCCTTCATGACCAGCGACCTCGATCATCGGGATTTCGGCGGCGTTGCAGACACCCTCGACGAAATGGTGGCAGCGCGGGCCGAAATTGCAGCCCTTGGGCCGCTCGTGCGGCAGCGGCAGCTGTCCGGGGATGGAGATCAGCGGCCGTGAGTTCTTGTCGGCGCCCGGCAGCGGGATCGAGCGGAACAGCCCTTGCGTATAGGGGTGGCGCATCCGGTCGAACACGTCCTTGATCTTGCCGGTCTCCACCGCTTCGCCCGAATACATCACGGTGATGCGATCGCAGGTTTCCAGGATCAGGCCGAGATTGTGCGACACGAAGATCATCGACGTGCCGAACTTCTCGCCCAGCCCCTTGACCAGATCGACGATGCCCGCCTCCACCGTCACGTCGAGCGCCGTCGTCGGCTCGTCGAGCAAAAGCAGCGCCGGCTTCGACAGCAGCGCCATGGCAATGACGATGCGCTGCTGCTGGCCGCCGGAGAGCTGGTGCGGATAGGAGCGCATCATACGCTCGGGATCGGGCAATTTGACCGAGCGCACCATATCGAGGGCGCGTTTATAGGCCTCTTCCTTCGACACCTTGTCGTGGATCAGCGGCACTTCCATCAGCTGCTGGCCGACCTTCATCGCCGGGTTCAGGCTCGCCATCGGCTCCTGGTAGATCATGGC
>NZ_RZPL01000314.1:0-6238 GCF_004022805.1 Mesorhizobium sp. M7A.F.Ca.CA.002.04.1.1
GAGACCCAGAACCATGTCCTGCGACGGCACAATGATCGGCGCGCCGGAAGCCGGGTGCAGGATGTTGTTGGTCGACATCATCAGCACGCGGGCTTCAAGCTGCGCTTCCAGCGACAACGGCACGTGAACGGCCATCTGGTCGCCGTCGAAGTCGGCGTTGAAGGCCGTGCAGACCAGCGGGTGCAGCTGGATCGCCTTGCCTTCGATCAGGATCGGCTCGAACGCCTGGATGCCGAGACGGTGCAGCGTCGGCGCACGGTTCAGCAGCACCGGATGCTCGCGGATGACCTCGTCGAGGATATCCCAGACTTCCGGACGCTCCTTTTCGACCAGCTTCTTCGCCTGCTTGACGGTCGAGGAGTAACCCTTGGCGTCGAGACGGGCGTAGATGAAGGGCTTGAACAGTTCGAGCGCCATCTTCTTGGGCAGGCCGCACTGGTGCAGCTTGAGCTCCGGACCGGTCACGATGACCGAGCGGCCGGAATAGTCGACGCGCTTGCCGAGCAGGTTCTGACGGAACCGGCCCTGCTTGCCCTTGAGCATGTCGGACAGCGACTTCAGCGGGCGCTTGTTGGCGCCGGTGATGACGCGGCCGCGGCGGCCGTTGTCGAACAGCGCATCGACGGCTTCCTGCAGCATGCGCTTTTCATTGCGCACGATGATGCCGGGGGCGCGCAGCTCGATCAGCCGCTTCAGGCGGTTGTTGCGGTTGATGACGCGGCGATAGAGATCGTTCAGATCCGACGTGGCGAAGCGGCCGCCGTCCAGCGGGACGAGCGGACGCAGGTCCGGCGGGATCACCGGAACCACCTTCATGATCATCCATTCCGGACGATTGCCGGATTCCATGAAGTTCTCGACGACCTTGAGCCGCTTCAGATACTTCTTCTGCTTCAGCTCGGAGGTGGTCGACGCCAGTTCCGAACGCAGGTCGCCGGCGATCTTCTCCAGGTCCATGCCGGCCAGGAGGTCATGAATGGCCTCGGCGCCGATCATGGCGGTGAACGAATCCTCGCCATACTCGTCGACGGCGATCATGTACTCTTCCTCGCTGAGCAGCTGGTGCTCCTTCAGCGCGGTGAGGCCAGGTTCGGTGACGATGTAGTTCTCGAAGTAGAGGACGCGCTCGATGTCCTTCAGGGTCATGTCGAGCAGCGTGCCGATGCGCGACGGCAGCGACTTCAGGAACCAGATATGGGCGACCGGTGCCGCCAGCTCGATATGGCCCATGCGCTCGCGGCGAACGCGCGACAGCGTGACTTCGACGCCGCACTTCTCGCAGATGACGCCCTTGTACTTCATGCGCTTGTACTTGCCGCACAGGCACTCATAGTCCTTGATCGGGCCAAAAATGCGCGCGCAGAACAGACCGTCACGCTCCGGCTTGAAGGTGCGGTAGTTGATGGTCTCCGGCTTCTTGATCTCGCCGAAAGACCAGGACAGAATCTTCTCAGGGCTGGCAAGCGATATCCGGATGGAATCGAACACCTGCGCAGGCGCCTGCGGATTGAAGAGATTCATGACCTCTTGGTTCATGCCGTTCTCCTTTTCGGGATCCTCGAAGATCCCTTGCATCTAGTCGCGAGCCAAACGCCCGCCGTCTTTGTCGGCCACTGGCCGTCGAATTCTTCCTGGTTGAGCATGATCCTGTCCGAAAACCGGTAGCCACTTTTCGGGATCATGCTCGAGGCGCGCCGCGGACAGCCGTGGCGCGCCATTGCCTTACTCGGCCGCGTCGGGCAGCCGGACAGGGTTGTCGTCGAGCTTGGTGTTCTCCAGCTCGACGTTGAGGCCGAGAGACCGCATTTCCTTGACGAGAACGTTGAAGCTCTCCGGGATGCCGGCCTCGAAGGTGTCGTCGCCACGCACGATCGCCTCGTAGACCTTGGTACGGCCGGCGACGTCGTCGGACTTCACCGTCAGCATTTCCTGCAGCGTGTAGGCGGCGCCGTACGCTTCCAGCGCCCAGACCTCCATCTCGCCGAAGCGCTGGCCACCGAACTGCGCCTTGCCGCCCAGCGGCTGCTGGGTGACGAGCGAGTACGGACCGATCGAACGCGCGTGGATCTTGTCGTCCACGAGATGGTGAAGCTTGAGCATGTAGATGTAGCCCATCGTCACCTTGCGATCGAACGGCTCGCCCGTGCGTCCGTCATAGAGCTGCGACTGACCGCTGCTGTGCAGGCCCGCCTGCTCCAGCATGATGTTGATGTCAGCCTCATGCGCGCCGTCGAACACCGGGGTCGCGATCGAGACGCCGCGGCGCATCTGCTCGCTGAGGCGAACGATGCTCTCGTCGTCATAGTCACGAACCGGCTCGTTGCGGTCGTTGGCCGGGATGAAGCTCTCGAGCGTCTTGCGCAGCGGCTTGATGTCGCCGGCTGCCTTGTACGTGTCGATCAGCTCGCCGATCTTCCTGCCCATGCCCGCACATGCCCAGCCCAGATGCGTTTCCAGGATCTGGCCGACATTCATGCGGCTCGGCACACCCAGCGGGTTGAGCACGATATCGGCATGCGTGCCGTCCTCGAGGAAAGGCATGTCCTCCACCGGAACGATCCGCGACACGACACCCTTGTTGCCGTGACGGCCGGCCATCTTGTCGCCGGGCTGCATCTTGCGCTTCACGGCCACGAAGACCTTGACCATCTTCATGACGCCCGGAGGCATTTCGTCGCCGCGCTGGACCTTCTCGACCTTGTCCATGAAACGCTGCTCGAGCGCCTTCTTGGAATCGTCGTACTGGCCACGCAGCGCTTCCAGCTCGCTCTGGAGCTTTTCGTTCTCCACGGCAAACTGCCACCACTGCGAACGCGGATACTCGTCGAGCGTATCCTTGGACAGCGTCGAGCCCTTCTTGAAGCCCTTCGGTCCAGCGATCGCTTCCTTGCCGACGAGCACGTCGGAAAGACGCGCGTAGACGTTACGGTCCAGAATGGCCTGCTCGTCGTCGCGGTCCTTGGCGAGGCGTTCGATCTCCTCGCGCTCGATCGCCATGGCGCGCTCGTCCTTCTCCACACCGTGGCGATTGAAGACGCGCACCTCGACGACGGTGCCGAATGTGCCCGGAGGCATGCGCATCGAGGTGTCGCGCACATCGGACGCCTTTTCGCCGAAGATGGCGCGCAGAAGCTTCTCTTCCGGCGTCATCGGGCTTTCGCCCTTCGGCGTGATCTTGCCGACCAGGATGTCGCCCGGCTGAACTTCCGCACCGATGTAGACGATGCCGGCTTCGTCGAGGTTCTTCAGCGCTTCTTCCGAGACGTTCGGGATATCGCGCGTGATTTCCTCCGGTCCAAGCTTGGTATCGCGCGCCATGACCTCGAACTCCTCGATGTGGATCGAGGTGAAGACGTCGTCGGCGACGATGCGTTCGGACAGGAGGATCGAGTCCTCGTAATTGTAGCCGTTCCACGGCATGAACGCGACCAGCACGTTGCGGCCGAGCGCCAGATCGCCGAGCTCGGTCGACGGACCGTCGGCGATGATGTCGCCCTTGTTGACCCGGTCGCCCATGCGAACCAGCGGACGCTGGTTGATGCAGGTGTTCTGGTTCGAACGTTGGAACTTCATCAACCGGTAGATATCGACGCCGGACTTGCCCGGATCGAGATCTTCGGTGGCGCGGATAACGATACGCGTCGCGTCCACCTGGTCGACGATGCCGCCGCGGCGGGCGCCGATGGCGGCGCCCGAGTCACGGGCGACGATCGGCTCCATGCCGGTGCCGACGAACGGCGCCTCGGCGCGCACCAGCGGCACGGCCTGACGCTGCATGTTCGAGCCCATCAGAGCGCGGTTGGCGTCGTCGTTTTCCAGGAACGGGATCAGGGCCGCGGCCACCGACACCATCTGCTTGGGCGACACGTCCATCAGATCGACGTTTTCGCGCGGCGCCATCATCACTTCGCCGGCACTGCGGCAAATGACGAATTCGTCGACGAAACCACCGTTCTTGTCGAGCTCGGCGTTGGCCTGCGCGACATGGTGCTTGGCCTCTTCCATCGCCGAGAGATAGACGACGTCATTGGTCAGCTTGCCGTCGACGATCTTGCGGTACGGGCTCTCGATGAAGCCGTACTTGTTGACGCGTGCGAAGGTGGCCAGCGAGTTGATCAGACCGATATTCGGGCCTTCCGGCGTCTCGATCGGGCAGATGCGGCCGTAATGCGTCGGGTGCACGTCGCGCACTTCGAAGCCGGCGCGCTCGCGGGTCAGACCGCCCGGTCCAAGCGCCGAGAGGCGGCGCTTGTGGGTGATCTCCGACAGCGGGTTGGTCTGGTCCATGAACTGCGACAGCTGCGAGGAACCGAAGAACTCGCGCACGGCGGCAGCCGCCGGCTTGGCGTTGATCAGATCCTGCGGCATGACCGTGTCGATCTCGATCGAGGACATACGCTCCTTGATCGCGCGCTCCATGCGCAGCAGGCCGACGCGGTACTGGTTTTCCATCAGCTCGCCGACCGAACGCACGCGGCGGTTGCCGAGATTGTCGATGTCGTCGATCTCGCCCTTGCCGTCGCGCAGTTCGACCAGCGTCCTGACCACGGCCAGGATGTCGTCCTTGCGCAGCACGCGCACGGTGTCCTCGGCCTTCAGCTCGAGGCGCATGTTCATCTTGACGCGGCCGACGGCCGACAGATCGTAGCGCTCGCTATCGAAGAACAGCGAGTTGAACATGGCTTCGGCGGTTTCAAGCGTCGGCGGCTCGCCGGGGCGCATGACACGATAGATGTCGAACAGCGCGTCCTGGCGGCTCTCGTTCTTGTCGACGTTGAGCGTGTTGCGGATATAGGCGCCGACATTGACGTGGTCGATGTCGAGAACCTTGATCTCCTCTTCGCCGGTGCCGAGCAGCACCTTCAGCGTCTTCTCGTCGATCTCGTCACCGGCCTCGAGGAAGATCTCGCCGGTGGCGTAGTTGACGATGTCCTCGGCCAGATAGTTGCCGAGCAGGTCCTCGTCGGTCGCCTTGATCGCCTTCAGACCCTTTTCGCCAAGCGCCCGTGCCTGGCGTGCGGTGATCTTCTTGCCGGCCTCGACGACGACTTCGCCGGTATCGGCATCGACCAGGTCGCCGACAGCCTTGAGGCCGCGGAAACGCTCGACGTTGAACGGAATGCGCCAATGGTCGCCGGCACGCTTGTAGGTGATCTTGTTGTAGAAGGTCGACAGGATCTCTTCGCCGTCCATGCCGAGCGCCATCAGCAGCGACGTCACCGGAATCTTGCGGCGGCGATCGATGCGGGCGTGCACGACGTCCTTGGAATCGAACTCGATGTCGAGCCACGAACCGCGATACGGGATGACGCGCGCGGCAAACAGAAGCTTGCCCGACGAGTGCGACTTGCCCTTGTCATGGTCGAAGAAGACGCCCGGCGAACGGTGCATCTGCGAAACGATGACGCGCTCGGTGCCGTTGACGATAAAGGTGCCGTTCAAGGTCATGAGCGGCATGTCGCCCATGTAGACGTCCTGCTCCTTGATGTCCTTGATGGACTTGGCGCCGGTGTCCTCGTCGATATCGAACACGATGAGGCGCAGCGTCACCTTGAGCGGCGCGGCATAGGTGAGGTCGCGCTGACGGCATTCGTCAACGTCGAATTTCGGTCCTTCGAACTCGTACTTCACGAACTCCAGCATGGAGGAGCCGGAAAAATCGGAGATCGGGAAGACCGACTTGAAAACGGCCTGCAGCCCCTCGTCCGGACGCCCACCCTTGGGCTCCGCCACCATCAGGAACTGGTCATAGGATGCCTTCTGAACCTCGATCAGGTTCGGCATCTCCGCAACTTCCGGAATCTTTCCGAAGAACTTGCGTACGCGTCTGCGGCCATTGAAAGTCTGGGTCTGGGCCATCGTCGCTCCTTAGCTCTAAACTCGGGACGAGCCTCGCCGCGGCTCGCCTTGCATACTGGGCCACCTTGGCGGCAACCCTCTGTCTGTTTTCCCGGCGCCTGTCGGCGGCCGGCTAGAACGGGAGAAAACCCGTTTCCTGAAGGCCGGTTTTCGGCCCTCAGGAAAGAGGTTCTCGCAGATCTCGCGTTACGCGCTCTCCCTTCGGGCGAAGGGAGTGGCGGACGGCGCGAGGCCGCCCGCCGCTTTTACGCTTACTTCAGTTCGACCTTGGCGCCGGCTGCTTCCAGCTGGGCCTTGAACTTGTCAGCGTCGGCCTTGGAAACGGCTTCCTTGACCGGCTTCGGAGCCGCTTCAACCCGATCCTTGGCTTTCTTGAGGC
>NZ_RZPL01000315.1:0-6237 GCF_004022805.1 Mesorhizobium sp. M7A.F.Ca.CA.002.04.1.1
GCCATGACGCGCTGATCCAGACGCGCAACCAGCTTCTGGCCCTGGCCGGGCAGAGCAAGGTGCTCGCCAACACAAGGCCCAACGGCCAGGAAGACCAGCCGCAATTCTCGGTCGACATCGACCAGGAGAAGGCCAGCGCGCTTGGCGTCAGCCTGGCCGACATCAACAACACGCTTTCGACCGCCTGGGGCAGCGATTACGTCAACGACTTCATCGATCGCGGGCGGGTGAAACCGGTCTATCTGCAGTCGGACCCGAACTTCCGCATGCAGCCGGAAGATTTGGACAAATGGCAGGTCCGCAACGCCAGCGGCGACATGGTGCCGTTCTCGGCCTTTGCCTCCAGCCACTGGACATTCGGCTCGCCCAGGCTGGAGCGCTACAATGGGTCGGCGGCGGTCGTGATCCAGGGCGCGGCGGCCACGGGCGTCAGCTCGGGTGCCGCCATGGACGAGATCGACAAGCTCGTCGCGCAACTGCCCGCCGGCTATTCGCACGAGTGGACCGGGCTGTCGCACCAGGAGAAGCTTTCCGGCAACCAGGCGCTGTCGCTCTATGCGATCTCGGCGCTGGTCGTGTTCCTGTGCCTGGCCGCACTTTATGAGAGCTGGTCGATCCCGTTCGCGGTCATGCTGTCGGTGCCGATCGGCATCTTCGGCGCGCTGCTGGCGGCCAGCCTGTTCGGCCAGTCCAACGACGTTTATTTCAAGGTCGGCCTTTTGACCACGATCGGTCTCGCCGCCAAGAACGCCATCCTCATCGTCGAGTTCGCCATCGAGCGGCAGGCCGCCGGGATGGGGCTGGTCGAGGCGACGCTGGAGGCGGCGCGACAACGGCTGCGGCCGATCCTGATGACGTCGCTGGCCTTTATCCTCGGTGTGTTGCCGCTGGCGATCGCCAGCGGTGCGGGCTCGGGCGCGCAGAACTCGGTCGGCATCGGCGTGATGGGGGGCATGATCGCGGCGACGGTGATCGGCGTCTTCCTGGTGCCGCTATTGTTCGTCACGGTGCGGCGCATCTTCAAGGGCAGGGCGGCCAAACCAGATACGGGCGAGACGCCGGTGACGGCCACCCAGCAATAAGGAAAACTTCACATGACAGGTTTGGAACGTGGCTCGGTGGCCGCGAGGCGGCTTCTTGCGCCTATGCTCACCGCTGTCCTGCTCGCGGGATGCGTCGTCGGTCCGGATTATCAGACACCGATACTGGCAATGCCGGCGAATTGGAGCGGCCAGAAGCCGACAAAGCCTGCCCAGCCGGCACGACTGTCAAAATGGTGGCAGCGGCTACGCGATCCCGAGCTGAACACGCTTGTCGAGGAAGCGGTTGCCGGCAATCTCGATGTCGCCACCGCCAAGGCAAAAATCCGCGAGGCGCGCGCCAGCTATCGCCAGAGTGCCGGCACATTGCTGCCTTCGGCCGACGGCTCCGGCTCGGCCTCCCGCAACAAGTCGGCCGAGACCACATCAGGCTCTGACGCCACCTACAGCGAGTACCAGGCCGGCTTCGATGCAAGCTGGGAGCTCGACCTGTTCGGCGCCAACCGGAGGGGCGTAGAGGCCGCGCACTACGGGCTGAACGCCTCGCAGGAGGAACTGCGCTCGACGCTTCTCACCCTGGTCGGCGATGTCGCTTCCTATTATACCCAGGCGCGCGGCTACCAGGCCCGCATCGCGCTCGCCCGTCGTCCGGCCGCGTCGCAAAGACAGACCGCCGAACTTACCCGCACCATGGCGCAGGCGGGCACGGCGACCGCCGCCGATGTCGCCAAGGCAATGGGTCAGGCAGCGAGCACCGAAGCCGCCGTTCCGACGCTGGAGGCAAGTTATGCGCAGGCCGTGCATCGTCTCGCGGTGTTGGCCGGCCGGCCGCCTGCCTCGCTCAACGAGCGGCTGAAGCGGGTCGCGCCCATTCCTGCACCGCGCCTGCCGATGCCCACCGGAATTCCCGCCGACCTCCTGCTATCGCGGCCCGATTTGCGCATGGCGGAGCGCCAATATGCGCAATATACCGCCAAGATCGGCCAGGCCGAAGCCGCCCGCTATCCCTCGGTCAGCCTGACGGGAGACATCAGCACGGCGGCGCTGAAGCTTGGCGATCTCGGCAAGAATTCGTCGATCGGCTGGTCGTTCGGGCCGACGCTGAGTGTGCCGCTGTTCAATGCCGGCCAATTGCAGGCGGCCGTCGAGGTCGCCAAGGCGCAACGCGATCAGTATTTCATCGCTTACCGGTCTTCGGTGCTGACGGCGCTCGAGGATGTCGAGAACGCGCTGGTGCTGTTGTCGCAGGAGCGCATCCGGATCGGCAAGCTCGCCTCGTCCGCGAAGTCCTATGGCGAGGCGGCAAGTCTCGAAGGCACGCTCTACAAGGCCGGCGAGACAAGCCTCCTCGACGTGCTCGACGCCCAGCGCTCGCTCTATTCGGCCGAGGACTCGCTGCTGCAAAGCCGCGTCCTGCTGGCGACCAACTACATCGCCCTCAACAAGGCGCTCGGCGGCGGCTGGGATGGCGCGGTCGACAGCGCCAAGCCGGAGATCGTCGACGTCAAGACCGGTCCACGGCTGGCGTCGAAGCCGGCCTCCTGAGGCACTCTCAGGCAGCGGCGTCAATTCGGCAGACACGCCGCCATCGCCGATGCGGGGCGTGAAAATGCGGACTCCATGTTTGGCGATGGCGGGGTGATCGCATCGCTGTTATTGATGGTGCCCACACAGCACAGGCGCCGCAGATGACATCCGATACACAGAAGGCCGAAGCGGTCGGGCAGCTGCTCGAAACGCCGGACCTTGCCAGCGCGCTCGAAAGCGAACAGTTCAAGAAGTTCCTCGACCAGGTGCCGATCGCCATTGCCGTCTCGGACCTGGGTTCGAAGGAGCGTGTCGTCTATGCCAATCCGGAATTCGAGAAACTGTCCGGCCTCAAGGCGGCGATGCTCGCTCGCCAACACTGGGCGGCGCTTTCCGGCACCGGCCTGCACAAGCAGAAGGACCGGCCGCTGTTCGAGGCCGTGGTCGAGGACACTGATTTCATCGGCACGTTCCGGCTGGAGCGGAAGGAAGGCCAACCGACTATCGTCGACGTCTATTCCAACGTCATCGAGGACGACAATGGCAAGGCCTGCTTCCGGCTGGTGGCGCTGGTCGACGTTTCGGCCCATGGCGAAACCGAAGATGCGCGATCGATCGACGAGCGCATCCGTGAGAAGGACACGCTGCTGCGCGAACTGCAGCACCGGGTGAAGAACAATCTGCAGATGATCACCGCGCTGATCCGGATGGAGACGCGCAACGCGGCCGAACCGGACCAGAAGCGTTTCGAGAGGCTGGCGGGGCGCGTCGATGCGCTGGCGATCCTCTACCAGACGCTGTCGGGGGACGATGGCAAGGATGAGGTCGATCTTGGTGTCTATCTCAGCCAGATCGCGTCGGCGGTCATGAACTCGCATGCGGTCGAGGGCATCCGCCTCGACATGAAGGTCGACACCTATCCGGTGTCGATCAATGTCGCCATGCCGACCGGGCTGGTGGTGAACGAACTTTTGACCAATGCGCTCAAACATGCCTTCCAGGGACGTGACGGCGGCACGATCACGCTGCACAGCATCGTTGACGGCGATGGCTGCCGCATCGTGATCGCCGATGACGGCATTGGCCTGCCGGACGGCGAGAGCTGGCCCAAGCGCGGCAAACTCGGCGCGCTGATCGCCCGCTCGCTGACCGAGAATGCCAAGGCGGAGTTCGACGTGACGTCGAGCGCCGGCGAGGGCACGCGGGTGACCATCCTGTTCAAGCGCTCGGCTGCCACCGCCCCTTAGCGCGCGGGAGCCAAGCGGCATAGGTGGCCGTCTCCGCTTGGCTGATCTTCGACCTACTCATGACGGCCTTGCCTTCCCCGCTATCTCCCTTCGCGTCAATGCCCCTACTCCAGCGGCAGGGTAGGGTGAAAGCCAGGTGCATCGATGCCAGTCGCAAGCCGCGCTTTGCCGTGCTTGACAGGCTTAATTAATTTATTAACATTAGAAAATAATAGGGAGGAAGAATGGGCGCGCACCACGGAGCGATCCTGCGAATCCTGCGCGACGACGGTCCGCAGTCGCGCGCCGAACTGGCGCGGCGCACCTCGCTGTCACCCACCGCCCTGACCCATCTGACGGCCCATCTCCTGCGGGAAGGCACCGTGGTCGAGCTCAACCAGGCCACTGCCGGCGATGCACCCGTCGGCCGGCCGGCGATCGGCGTCGCGCTGGTGCCCGACGCCCTGTCCGTGGTTGGCGTGCACATTGGCGCGGGAACGATCGACGCGACCATCACCGACCTCAGGGCCGCCTCGAAAGCCATGGCCTCGCAGCATTTCGACACCGCCACCAGCGAACCCGCCGCGGTGATCGGCATGGTGGTGCGGATCGTCGAGCAATTGATCAAGAAGACCGGCGTCGACCGTTCGCGCCTGATCGGCCTGGGGCTCGGCGTGCCGGGACCGGTGGACACCAAGCGCCGCCGCAACCTGCAGTCGGTCAATTACGACTGGAAGGACGTGCCGTTCGCCGACGAGCTCGAAACGGCGCTGCGCATGCCGGTGGTGGTCGAGCACAATGTCAGCGCGATGGCGCTGGCGGAATCGCGCTACGGCATCGGGCGCGACACGACCGCGCTGCTCTACATCTATCTGCGCACCGGCCTCGGCGCCGGCCTGGTGATCAACGGCATGCCGTTCCGTCCCGGCGGCTACGGGGCCGTCGAGCTCGGCCATGTCCAGGTGGTCGAGGATGGCGAGCGTTGCGCCTGCGGCAATGTGGGCTGCCTGGAGACATTCCTGTCCGAACGCGCGCTGGCCCGCGCCGCCCATATCGACACGCCTCATCCCAGGCGCCTGCTGGCCGCGGTGGAGAAATATCCCGACGTCTGGAACGCGGCGCTCCGGCATCTGACGACGGCCATAGCGACGGCGACCAATTTGCTCAATCCCGATCTGATCGTCTTTGGCGGTCACCTGGCCGAAGCCCCGGAAAGCTTCATCGATCATATAAGGCGGGGCGTTCCGCCACGCGTCCTGCCGCCGATGCGCGACGTGCTGCGGGTCGAGCGGTCGAGCCTCGGTCCTGGTGCCGGCGCCATCGGTGCTGCTGCGGCGGCGCTCGACCATTTTTTCTATTCGGGGGTGTCGCGATGAGCGAAGCGTCGAAGACGACACGCTCCGGCGGCGGCTCGAACGAGGATCGGGGTATCGACTATCGCGGTCTCGCGCTCAATCTCTGCGGTCTCGTCGCCGGCATCGCCATCTGGTGGGTGTTGACGGCGGGCGGCGCGGTGGGCCTGCCGCCACCGCCACAGGTTGCGTCCAGGTTTATCGATCTGATCGCAAACGGGCAGCTCGCCACCGACATCATGTCGAGCCTTGCTCGGGTGATGACCGGCTTTCTCCTCGGCGTCATCCTGGCGATCCCGGTCGGCTTCGTCATGGGCTGGTACAAGGTCGCGCGCTCGCTTATCGAGCCGTATCTGCAGTTCTTCCGCATGATCCCGCCGCTGGCCATCATTCCGCTGGCGATCGTAACGATGGGCATCGACGAGACGCCGAAGATCTTCGTCATCTTCCTGGCCTCCTTCCTGGCCGGCGTCGTCGCCACCTATCAGGGCGTCATCAGCGTCGACAAGACGATGATCAACGCCGCGCGCGTGCTCGGCGCCAAGGACATGACCATCTTCCTGCGCGTCATCATTCCCGCATCGACGCCGTTCATCCTGGTCGGCGTGCGCATCGGCCTCGGCTCGGCCTGGGCGACGCTGGTGGCCGCCGAACTGATCGCCGCGCAGACCGGCCTCGGTTTCCGCATGCAGCAGGCGCAACTCTACTACGACCTGCCGACCATCTTCGTCAGCCTGATCACCATCGGCCTTCTCGGCCTTGCCATGGATCGCATCCTTTTGGTGATCGAGCGCCGGCTGACCGTCTGGCAGGAGCGCGTGTGATGCCGCCCAAGATCGTCTTCGACAAGGTCACGCGCCGGTTCGACCTCAAGGACAATGCCTTCGTCGCGCTTGACCGGCTGTCGCTCGACATCGCCGACGGCGAATTCGTCACCGTCGTCGGTCCGTCCGGCTGCGGTAAGTCGACCGCGCTCAACATCGCGGCCGGCCTGCTGAAGCCGAGCGAGGGCACCGTGCTGGTCGATGGCAAGGCGGTCGAGGGGCCGGGTCCGGAGCGCGGCATGATCTTCCAGCAATACGCGCTGTTTCC